>CAZJRT010000189.1:0-4277 GCA_964548445.1 uncultured Pseudobdellovibrionaceae bacterium | reverse complement strand
CAATAATAAGCTCACGCTGGCCACGACCGATAGGAACCAGTGCATCGATAGCTGCCAATCCAGTCGGCATGGGTTCGTAAACTGAACGGCGGAGAATAATTCCTGGAGCTTTAACGTCTACGCGCCACCGTTCCGTAGTTTTAATTGGTCCCTTGCCATCAATCGGGTTGCCAAGTTCATCCACTACCCGGCCAAGCAATTCCCGCCCGACTGGCACTTCGACAATTTCACCCGTACGGCGAACAATATCTCCTTCTTTGATATCACGGTCGTCACCGAAAATAACAACACCGACATTGTCCTCTTCAAGATTTAGCGCCATCCCCTTAATGCCGCTGGGGAATTCCACCATTTCACCTGCCCGGCACTTATCCAGGCCGTAAACCCGGGCGACACCATCCCCAACAGACAGAACCTGTCCAATTTCGGCGACATCTGCCTGTGCACCGAATTCGGCGATCTGCTTTTTCAGAATTTCGGATATTTCAGCGGCACGAATTTCCATTTAACTTACCTCATTCAACTGTTTGCCAGAAGGTCCGCCCAAAACCCTTTGCAGGCGCTCCAGCTTGCGGCTTATGGTATTGTCTATCATCTTGGAGCCGACAATTATTCGCAAGCCCCCGACCAATTCTTTTTTTACACGGATATTTATTGATACTTCGGAACCGAGAGTGTCAACGAGCTCGGACTTCAATAACTTTAGTTGTGTTTCATTGAGTTCGAAAGCAGTTTCAACTTCCGCTTTGATTTCACCTCTGCGGCGGGACATCTCTTCTCCAAAAGCTTCAATCATATCTTCCAGTAAAGAGAGCCGACGATTTGTAGCGAGAACGCCCAGGAAATTCGCCGTCAATTTATGAAGACCTGCCTTGCTGGCCAGCTCAGCCATAGTTTGAATTTGGCGCCTGCTGTCAACAAGCGGATTACTAATTAAATTGTACAAATCTTCCGTTTCAGCAAACCATAATCCCAGTTTGCTAAAATCAGACTCTACCGCACCAATAGCGTCATCTTCTTCCGCTTTTTCGATAAGGGCTACCGCGTATCGCAAAGCCAGTGCACTTGAATCGGATTTTCTCCCGGCCACGCGTATCCTCTTTTAAGAATAACTCACAAAGATGGCGAAGAATTAACACAGTAAGCCTGATGAAGCAAGACGCTTGGCCAATTTCACATCAAATTTTCCCGCTTATTTCATCATGATAGTAAAGTCGAACCAACCAAATCTGGGGTCTCCCATCAATAAGGCCGCAAACTTGAACATGATTAGATGTATCACATAGATTTCAAGCGTTCGGCGCCCCAGAAGCTGTATCAGCCACACCAAAGGATGGGGCAACAAACTGGTTAATTTCGGATAAATTTGCGGTTTGAAAAAGTAAAGCACAGTGCATACAAGCGCAAGTCCAACAATCAGGGCAATAGACTGGTTCTGATCAAAGCGGAACAGCCATATTTGCAACGCTCCAAAAGCCCCTACACAAAAGAGCAAAATGAAAGCTTCTACCACCCCCCGCATCTGGTAGTTCACCCGTTCGGGATGGCGCATGAACCAGCCGAACATGGCAAAGAACAGCCCCGAAGTGCCATACTCCCAGAGGAAACCTACAGGCAGCGACATAAACATCGCCATCAAACCGATTCCGATCAGAACTTCGTAATCTCTTAGCGCACGATTCATAACCGGATCGATTATCATTCGCAGAAAAAGCATCGTCGCCAGAATGCTTAGCGGAATTAGAAACTGGCCGGTTATAACATTTGCCACCACCAATATGGCCGTGCCTATCCATAGCTTTGCTCCCAGATCACGCGAACGTGAATAACCGATCAGGAAAAACCACACCGGAACGCACATGCGCCCCAGCACCCGGCACCAGACGAATTCAGGCTCAGGAAAAAAATAGTAAGTGGCATGATCAACGATCATAAGTATGACCGCATAAGCCTTTACGAAATCATAACTGGTCAGCTCTTTTGGAAGCGTTTTTCCAGATGGTGGATAAAGCTGAAACATGGCGTTAAAATTATACCAGCTTTACTTGCAGTGCCACCAGTCAAGCAGCTGTTATTCACACAAAATATTCATTGTATTTTTTCTGGTATCGTGCAGGCTTTAAAATCTTTTTTCGAAGGTATTATATAAGGTGTTACATGCAGTATCAGTCGCGCTCTTTTTACTTGTTCCTTCTGATTTTTCTTGAAGGTTATGTCGTATTATCGGCAGAAATACTGGCCATACGCTCAACCATGCCATATGTAGGCAGCGGAACGGACACGATGTCGGTTATTATTGCCGCAGTTCTTATGCCGTTGGCTTTTGGTTATTATGTTGGTGGTAAATTCCGCAGCCGATCAACTGACGAAGGTATAGATACTCCCCGGCGCCGACTTTTACGAAATTTCATGATTGCTGCAATTTTCCTGACTGCCGGACTTTCCTATATTACTCTTGAAATATTTTTCAAAATTTCTTTCCAGATTTTTGGCATAAGCAGCAGAATTTGGTTGATTACGCTTTACTCAGCAATCTTCATCGTACTGCCAATATTTCTGTTGGGCCAGACGATACCTCTGCTCAGTAATTTCTTTCCTCGACAGAAATTGTCCGAAACGACAGGACGAATCCTTTTCTTCTCAACGCTGGGCTCATTTATGGGGGCTGTATTTTGTACACTCGTACTCATGACTTATCTGGGCGTACATCATAGCGTCACAGTAACAATCGGCAGCATTGCGCTTCTGACTTATGTGCTGGCCAAAAAATATTTCAGCGCCGAAGTAATAACTGTTACAGCGTGCCTGGCTTTTTCCCTCCTTGCCAATAGTGATGCTTTTATGCGCAGCCAGAACATTGTTTCAAACAATAAGTACAATCTGATCGCCATAAACGAGCAGGAAGCAGGCAGGCTGCTTTTACTGAATAACAACCCTTCATCTTTCCTGAGCGAAGATGGTGAGAAATTCGCCTTGATCGAATTTACAGAGGATGCGTTTATAGATCCTCTGCTACCTCCCGAAGGTGCTAATCAGGAATTTTTGTCGAAAGCCGATATTCTGGTTATTGGTACCGGGGGATTTTCACTGGGACATGAAGACAGGCACAATCTTTATGATTTCATCGATATTGACGGCGAGCTGAAAGAAGTTACCGAAGAGCACTTTATCAAAGAAAAGCTCAGCCCGAATAAAACATTTCATCCGGTCCCTGCAAGAGCGTTCCTCAGTACTACGGACAAAAAATACGATATGATTTTTCTGGATGCTTATCAGGGATATTACACGATGCCGGAACAGCTTGTAACGAGAGAATTTTTTCAGCAAATCAAAGATGCATTAAGACCGGAAGGCGTTCTGGTTGCCAACATGGTAATCAATCCAAATTTCCACGATGAATTCAGTGTACGTCTCGATAATACTTTTAGAAGTGTGTTTCCTCACTATTCCCGCCATATCATGTCGAACTTCAATGGCTGGATATCTGATCCACGCTATTACACGAATGTCATGCACATATACCACAACCGCGCAAATCCAGACGCTGGCACCGTATATACGGATAACCGCAACACCGCCTTTATTGACAAGGAAAAACCGACGGATTAGTTGCTAAAAAAAGCTCTGGGGATCGATATCTATTGTAACTTTTACAGTTGAAGGAATGTTGATTCCCGCAACCCAGCTTGCCAGCACCTTCTGGACCTCGATCTGTTTTTCCGAAATCACCAATAACCGCCTGCGATGACGCCCGCGCAACCTGGCAATAGGTGCCTGAGCCGGTCCGTATGTGCGTATGCCCTGCCCTTGAGGAGCCATACGCCCAAGTTCTCTGGCCACATCATCTACTTGCACTTCGTCACGTCCGGCAATAATTATACCTGTCAGGCGCGAAAACGGAGGCATATTAGCAGCTTCGCGCTCAGCCATTTCAACTTCCAGAAACTGATCACGCTCGCCTGAGGCCAGAGCTTGAACCGTCCTGGTTTCAGGATTGAAAGTCTGCAGGTAAACATGTCCTTTGATATCTGCCCGTCCGGCACGTCCCGCCACCTGGTGAAGCATTTGATAGGTACGTTCGGTTGCGCGCAAATCACCTCCTTGCAAGCCAAGATCTGCATCGATCACCCCGACACAGGTTAACCCCGGAAAATGGTGTCCTTTTGCAATAATTTGAGTTCCAATCACTATATCTACATGGCGCTCGGCGATCTGAGTTAACATGCTACGCAGTTTTTCATCATTGTCAGCTGTATCACTGACCATCAACATGACTC
>CAZJRT010000188.1:0-4285 GCA_964548445.1 uncultured Pseudobdellovibrionaceae bacterium | reverse complement strand
GGTTGCTCCTACCGGGGCCGGAAAGACCAATTACCTTTTACGCAGGTGCACAAACAGAATATTCTATGTGCTGCCTTTTCAGGCCTCTATTAATGCGATGTATAACCGGCTCAGGGAAAATATGCCGGATGATGATATCCGGCTTCAGCATGGAGCCTCAAGGCTGGTAAATCTGGAGCGCGGAGAAAGCTATGAAGCAGCCGTACAGCGCTTCATCGGAGCAGGTGCTAAAGTTATGACTCCCTTCCAGCTTTCTTCGCTTATATTTGCTGGGCGTTCTTTTGAAGCCCAACTGATAGACGTGCGCGGAAATGACGTTATCCTTGATGAAATCCATACTTACTCCAAAGAAGCACAGGCCATTGTAATGGCGCTGGTTGAACGCTTGGTGCGCCTTGACTGCCGGGTACATATTGGTACAGCAACCATGCCCACGGTTTTATATGAAAGGCTTAAAAGCATTCTTGAGCTAAAAGGCGGCGTGGCAGAAGTCATGTTATCGAAAGAAGAGTTGAAGACTTATGACAGACACACGGCTCATAAAATCACTGATGACGACTGGTCTGCTGTTCTTAAAAAAGCAATTCAACAGAAAGAGAAAGTATTGCTGGTTTTTAATACGGTCAAAAAGGCACAGGACGTATTTAAAGAAATTGCTGATGATGAAGAGTATGCATCTGTTTCTAAGCTTCTGATTCATAGCCGGTTTCGGCGAATGGACCGGAATAGCAGAGAGGCCGAGCTGCTCAAAATGGCTGAACGCAAAGAACCTTGTATTCTGGTAAGCACGCAGGTGGTTGAGGTGAGTCTGGATATCAGCTTTGATCGCATGATTACCCAGGCGGCCCCTTTAGATTCACTCATACAACGTTTCGGACGGATTAACCGCAAGCGCGCAGAGAAGCACCTGCGCACTTTGCGCCCGGTATATATAATTGAGCCGGGGGAAGTCGCATTGCCTTACAAAAAAGAAATTGTAGAGAAAAGCTACGCGCTTCTGCCAGATGATGATGTCTTGCATGTGAACGCCTTACAAGATATGCTCAACCAGGTATATCCCAAGCTGAACATGCAGGCCGTGGACAGCCATATTGCCTGGGAAGGTGATGAATTCAAATACGATAAGCTTACGCACATCGAGAGGAACGTGCTGCTGGAAATTCTTGAAATGGATGGCGATGTGTGCATTTTAGGCGGAGACGAGCAGGCCTATGAAGAGGGCAACTGGATGGATAGGAGCAAGCTTGAAATACCGGTTAGCGGCAGGTCTTTATATAAAATAAAAGATCAGTATCATCGCCTCGAAAACTTCGGAAATGCGCCTTTAGTCATTGACAACCATGAAGTTGAAGATGCCTACGAAACGCTGGGACTTCAGCTGATCGAAAACGATAACCTATTATAAAGTAACCCTATGAACACTATCTATGCAGGGAAACAGCTTCTTCAGCATCTTGAAAAGAAGAGAGGAGCCAAAATAGAATCCAAAACGTTTTTCGATAAGGAGTTTTGGCCAACCATGTTCAATGCACCGGATCATCAGCATTTAATGCAGGTGCATAACTCCGATTTTTTCCAGGGAGGACACATAAAGAGTGCTAAAAAAGAGGATATTGCTCTCCCACTATTTCGGAAGATGAAGTATGAATTGTCTCTGAAAAAGGTAGCAGAGGGAACAAAGCCTGTTTCTGCCAGTATTGGGGTCGGATTTATGGCAGGCGGGCCTGCTGAAACAACCTTTGGTCAGGTAACTGATCTTCCGCTAAAGTTTACAGAAGATGAGCTTTTGTGTTCCTGGTTTGGCGGGGCTTTAGGCATTGGTTTCGGTGGCGGATATGATTTTCTCACTTCAGAATCTGAAATATTCGAGTTTATTTACAACGGGTGGCCCTACTACCGCAGGCTGATTCAGGAAACGCCGGGACTAAAAGGCCGGCAGATAGAAGCCTGGAATGGATTATGGCTTTGCTATGGACTTAAGTACAGAAACGATCTGGAAAAAGCGTATCGGAAAGTAATGCAGCCTGTGCTTGATAAACATATTTCAACTAACAAAAACATAGCCAAGCTGGAAAGGCCTGAGTGGAGCAAACAAGTGCTTAGCCTGTCTGCTGAGTTTGGAGGAGCAGATGCCATAGTCCTTCAGGGATATAGCTATGGGAGCACGAATAAGACTTTAGGCTCTATGCCGGTTCAATTGCCTCAGGTCAAACGGTTCTCGCAACTTTTCAAGCAGTTTGTGGAGCAGGAAAAGGGGCTTGAGAACCAGGCGCTTGAAGATGTTTTTAAAGAAGAATTCAGCATGAGTAAAGCTGCCAGATACGGGCAGCTTGGCCTGCGCGCTCTCACTCCGGCAAAACTTCCGAATTATCTGTATGACAAAGACACCAGCCTGACCAAAATCCAAAAGGATGAGCAAAAGAACCCTTATCAATTTTTAATCTATAAAACCTGGATCATCGCTATGCTAAATAATGAAGAACTATATGAACTGGCTACGGAGCTTGCTAAAAAGCTTTTGGAGTTTAAAGAAGAAGGCAAAAATGCCATGTTCACGGAAGCAGATAAAAAGAAGCATATCGAAGCGCTATTTACCATGCGCAAACCTTCTTTGTTTATTAACCAACTGTCTGAAATAGCACAAGGTATGGTACACCCACCGGAGCAATTCAGGCAGGCAAGCAAAGCCGCGGCTACTCAGATTACTCCGGATCAACTCCATTTATTCATAAGCCTGCTGCGCTTTGAATACATCTATCATCTGAATCAGAACGAATCTTAATTCACTGTATCTCACATAAATTCTCTTCTTATACATATGAAAAATTTCATTTATATACGCGGCCTGCGCCGTGCCGATCATACCGTCTTTGCTGTTGCCGATGGACAAAAAACCTATCGTGATCCGCAATACAATAAAGAATTAGCTTTTTCGAGCGGTCAGCAGGTCAAGCGTTCGATACTGGATGCCTTTGTAGATCAGCTTGGTAAAGGCCGGGCGCCCGTGCAGTTCCAGTACAAGCTGGACAAGAAAGATATGAAAAAAGCATCCCCCGGCGAGGATATTGCCCTGCAACAGCTTGATCCACGCAATGAAGATGAACTGCTGGGCGGCTGGATGAAAGCCTCAGGGAAAGGTACAAAGAAGAAAGATGGCGAATATGGGGGCGTGATTAAGCGCAGAAGCCCTTTAAGCATTAGTGCAATGCGGCCGCTGCATCCATTACTCAGCCGTGTTAGTACAGAAGAATCCATGACTTTCGACCGTAGCGACGACGGCAATTCAAGCGTAAGGTTGCTGGATCATGAGGGTAACCTGATGAGCGAAGCCGATATGCTTACCTACCTGGAAGAAAATGATCTTTTTCTGCGCAAAGCCAAATATGTTGACGCTCGTAATCAAAAACGGGCCTATGGTTTTTTTGTCTATGATATTGCTATAGATTTGCGTCGCCTGTTTTCTGTTTCCATAGATAAAACACAGCCCGAGGTTGATCCCGCTAAAATAGAGCAACTTAAAGAAGAAGGCTGGATTGAGCATGTTAACAGCTTTGGCAAAAGCCTGCTGGCACCGGCTTCTATACGCGAAAACGTACTCCCAGCCCTGGCTGAAGCGCTGACCGACTGGCACATCACCAGCAATCAGTCCCGCACGTTTTCTCCAATGGAAACCCTGGCCATTGCAGTGTCGCATAACGCAAACGAGGTAGCAGGCGCTATTCGCAGCCGCCTTGAAACCGATGACAATGGCAGAGATAAGGCTACACCAGTACTGGATGATTCCCTTGGCGAGCTGTACACCTATGTTACAGCCGAAAGCTATATTGCCGGGGTTAACGGTAAAGCAACCGCCTTGAAAGATGCAAAAGAAAGCATCCTCGAGAAGCTCAAAGCCTATGATTATGAGCACTCATTAAGCTAAAAAGCTTCCGATATAAAAGCGCTCTTTGACTTGTTGAGGTTTAAAAGCATTCCCCGGGCCTGAATTGGTTTTAGGCCCGAGGAATTGCTATATATTAAGCAGACATAATTTTTAATCGCACCTTAAAGGAATTGAAATAACATGGCTGCGTCCAGTCCCGATGCTGTTTTCAAGGCGCTCAATCGCACCTTCGAGGAATTGAAATTCTTTAATGCGCAGGAAAGAGCCAAACGTGCTTCTATACTCTCAATCGCACTTAGAAAAAACACCCCTATCATCTAATCCCCGCTATTATGCCCGAACATATCACCCCGACGCTATTGAGTTATTTTTTGCTGTGCAAGCGGAAGGCCTGGCTGTTTG
>CAZJRT010000187.1:0-4296 GCA_964548445.1 uncultured Pseudobdellovibrionaceae bacterium | reverse complement strand
CATCGAGGCCTTCATCCTCAAATTCGTCTTCGAACCCGTCGAATTCTTCTTCGTCAGTCATTTCTTACCAATCTCCAAATTCCGATTGTAACTTTACTCTTTATTGCTCTACTTCCCTCAGTACAGGATCAACAAATAGTATTCCAATGGGAGTACCTGCATCGACTCTTATTAACGGGACGGTTTTTGCCGCTTCTTCATCAAGTATTTCCCCCAGCTTTGCGCCTGCTTCAGAGATGCCGGAAGCAACTTCCTGTTCTGTGTCCTTATCATCATCTTCAGTTGATGTTGTGGATCCTGCTGCACTGACAGTAATTGTTGTGGTACCAGATTCTGATATCGCTTCAGTCATGCCTTCAACAAAAGCTGCAGCCATTGGCAGAATAACTCTCTTAAAGTAACGGCGATCAATTTCTGTCGCAACGCCAGGCAGAGAGCTGTCAGGATCTATTGCTACAGCTTGTGTCTGATAGCCTATCCCGTCTATCACTATACTATCAAATGTCAGAACAAGGTAATTATCGGTAGCTTCAAAAGTTCCAAGCATGCGACTTCCTGCATAAGGGCCGGTTACAATCTGAGCCAGAACGGGTCCCGGTGCGTCAGTGTTTGCCTCAAGCAATAGCTGGCCATATACCAGCGAACCTTCCTCAATAAGGATTTCCTGTTGTAGTATGTCCTCTCCATTCTGAACAGCCATCTGGGCACCGCTGGCAGCTTCCTGTTCAGTAGTTTTTTGTTCCAGTTCTACAAGCCAGCCAATCTGGGTAACAAATTCAATTCCGGATTCGCCGGGATCCTGAGCTGCCAGAATGGATTCCATTTGTGAAAACATCTGCTGGGAAATAGTATTTATCTGGGCTCCCCTTGTGTCTACTGTGGGAGCCTGAGGCTCTTCTTGTTCGGGGATGACAACTTGTTGTTGTCGCGCTTCCTGTAGTCTGCGCCATCTCTCAAGCGGATCTTCTTCGGGCTCCTCTTCTTCTGCTAGCGGAACCATGCCTTTCGGAGGCTCGAGGGGCGTAGGCAGGGCGCTTCGGTTTGCCTTTAAAGCTTCTTCAACCCGTTCGATATTTTCTTCTTCAATGGCTTTGCGGTAAACCTCAGATACTTCCCCGGTGGCAGGAGCTTCACTGACGTCTCTTGCTGTTCCTACCCTGGACCTGGGGCCTCTTTCGCCACTATCGCCAAAAAGAATGATGCCTCCGACAATCAGTGCAAAGGCGCCAAAAATCGCCCCGATTTTGACAAGGGGATTATTTCGCCACATATCGCCAAGAGTGCCTTGAGAGCCGAAATCGTCAAAGCCGCTATCATCGCCTTCATCAAAGTTGTCGATATCGTTGTTATCGTCGTCACTCATCAGTTTCTTCCTTTTTGGTGATATACGCTCTCGTCATCCGCCCTTCATCGGACAGTAGCAAAACAGGCGCAAACGCCAGAGCATAAACATTCATACCGTCGGCTGAACTAACCGATTTCTTCCATCCAGGAGAAAGCAGAGTAAGCGGAGTGCGTACGTAGGCCATATCGTTATAAAGGTAAGCTGTGGTGCGTCCATCTGCTCCGGATACGAGGAGCTTTTCGGCTCTTGCAGGAGGAACTCCGTCCAGAATGCTGGTTATGTCCGGATCGCCTGCAACCAGAGACATTCCCCCTTCCATTAGAGGGGCGTTGGCAAAAGGACCATATTCCGGAACTCGTGCATCGACGCGGTAATGGACAATATCTCTTTGGACACGAAGCGTAAAAGTAATTGGCGTCTTTAAGGTGAGTAGCCGTAATGAAATGTTTCCGTATGCAAATTCAGCCAGAGGTGTGATGCGAATGACGTGCCCGCCTTCTTCTGGTTCTATGATCTGAAAATTTCCGCCCCAGCTTACATCCTGTACCGGCCATGGAGCCCCTGTTACGTCGAGCATGGTTAATGTTGTAACATGCCCTGTGGCCACAGCTATGACTGGAGGCGTTACTCCCGGATCGAGAGAAAGATTAAGGACGCTGACTTCAGGTTTCGGATAAGGATAAACCGGAACCTCTACTGCTTCGCGGGTGTGATCATAGTATTCGAGCAGCTCACGAATCTCTTCGGGACGCAGAGGCAACAAACCTTGAAGGGCAGCATCAAAAGCTTCCCGGCGCAATTCCGCTTCCAGTTCTGCCGGAGTTTTATAGGGCTCTGCAGTGGTCTGATTCCTGCCGAATCCCTCTTCTGCAGGAAGCCCCAGTCCGGCAGCGATATCATCCCCTGCCGGCGGCGGCCCTTCCGGAATGGCCGTAGCTGACGGAGCTTCGGCCTGCATATCGGCAGGCAGTATCGATTGAATGGAGTCCTGGGCGCTCGCAATTTCCACTACAGCTAAAGTTATCGCTAGGAAAAAGGAAAGCGCGGCTAATGACCTGTGTTTTCTCATATTTGGCACAACGGAAATTCAAGCAAATTCGTTAATAGTCTGCAATACAGTTTATCAGGATATAGTCAGTAAACTAAACTGTCATCCCAAGATAGTTAAAAATCTGTGGAAATAAACAACCTTCTGAAAGCTGATGTGGTTATGAAAACGAAAAGCGGGAAGTTAATTCGCTACTGCCACCCATTGCTCGATTCCGACACCATTGGGGCTTTCCAGTTTCGGTACTCTTACGACAACCAGCGTAACCAGCAAGTTGTCTGAACGCATTTTCGAGCCTGATTGCTAGGTGATTATCATCGGGAGCTGGACCACCCACTGGTAGCGACCGTTGTACTCACCTTCGGATTGCAGGATTGGCGCCCCTCTGGGAGCGGCGGTAGCTACTTGCTGATTCGCTTTAACCATCTCGATGATTCGGGAGGCCTCAAGAGCTTGTGTAAAGCTTTCCCACCCACGTCTTGTAAAGTTTCTCGAAGATTCCTGTAACCGGCGCTGGTAGTCATTAAAACCAAATGTCATCACCTCGGTAGCAGACTGTGCTACCCAGGACAAGAGGGCGGGGGTGCTCAGGTTAGGTTCGGAGAGCGCTGTCATAGGCACTAACCGGCCATCTTCCGTTGTGGCAAAATAACGGTTTTCCGGCTGGTGGATATGAACCACATACAGCATTACAACTATAAGACCGATTATTATCATGCCTTGCAAAATCGCAATGCGAAGCAAGCTGCGATAGCCATCGCGGTAAAATTCATTTCGGATGATTACCGTGCCCAAGCCCTTGGACATTTCAGAAACGTTCTTTTTGGCAGGCCTCGGTTTTGCGCCAGCACTTTTTGTTCTCTCTCCGGCAGGAGGGGCTGGTTTTTTAGCGTCCGCGGGTCGATACCTGCGCGGATTGACTTTCCCATCTTTTCTTTGCGGTGGTCGTTGTTTGCCGTCTTCTGACATGAATGCTTCTTTTACTAGTGATGCCGGATACTGGATGAGATACCCTGGTATCTTAAAGGAGAATTATAGCTGTTGTCGTCTTTTTTTCATTATCCATTTACTTATAATATCCATTTTTTACAAAGAATCATCCCCGAATTCCTGCTAATCCATAAAAATCAGCCTATAAGACAGGGGATGTATATGCTTGCTTTGCGCAGGCGTTTGCTATCATGATATAATCCAGAAGTAAGGGTAGGGGGCTACACCAGAATTGCGAATTTTGTCCGTAAATAGCAGAAAAATTATTTACAGAGGATTTGTTGTCCTTCTGGCAACTTCGTTTGCGGCGCTTTTCAATGCGGGCTTCAGTTATGCCCAGCAAGGCGATTCCGAGGATATAGCGCCTTATCTGGATCTGGTCGATGATATATCAGAATTGCCGGAAGTGGTGCCTGGTCAGATAATGGAAAGTCTGGAAGATGGCTTTCATGAAAGTACGTCATTGGGCCAGATATTTGATGAACAGGAATTGATGAGTATTGGTATAGAGATGGGGCTGCTTCCTGAAGAACTGGAAGATCTGGCTCAAATGGAAATGGGTCAGGTTTATACAGACTGGATGGGGGAAGTGGGTTCAGACTGGTTAATTACTAATGTCTATACCGAGGACCAGCTTTTGGACATAGCGGAAGCTTTAAGCTGGCCGATTTCGCCAAGTGGTACATGGGAAATTCCAGAAATTACCACGGCCGAGCTTTTGAACGGTATGGCGATGCGGGTAGATTTGATTGATCCTGAAGTTTTGTTGGAGGGTCTGTTTGGTGATATCAGCCCGCAAACTTCCTTGCATTCTATTCTTTCCATTGAGGAAATGGAGGCATTAGCAGAGTTCGGAATTGATATTCCCTATTATCCCTATTCGCCTTGGGTCGAACAGGATTTCCTTACATTT
>CAZJRT010000186.1:0-4305 GCA_964548445.1 uncultured Pseudobdellovibrionaceae bacterium | reverse complement strand
AAAAGCTCAGCCGCCGAGTTTACGAGGTCGGCTGAAGCGACAGGTTCGCCGAAGGATCCTGTTGCGGCGCCATCCAATCTGGCAGAGGGGAGTTCGTAGCTTCAGCATAAAGTGTTTCCGGGGCAATATCCACTTCTCCATCTCCCCACGTCAGTACCCCGAGTTCTTTATTTATACTGAAATTTTTGAAAAATTCTATATCCTTAAATTTTTCAAAAACGCCCCCTTGGTTTAAATACTTGGAAAAGTCCACAACCCCCGTGACGCCATCTTCAAACGTCACCTCTATTTTATACCCGTCTTTATAAACGGCGGAAACTACATCTTTCAGCATGACACTTGCCTCCCTATTTTAAAGGCTCAATTTTTCTTGGTGCCTGATTGTTTTTCGCTAATTTCCAGTTTTGCAATAACTCATTCTTGTGCTGAGAAGCCCATTCAATTACAAGACCCAGCGCACGGGGCGAAAGGTGCCCTTCAAGTATACGGAGGGTCTCAATTTCTATGGCCACTTTTTCGGAACCATACCGAGCATGAAAATGCGGTGGATTGTGATCACCGAAAAACATAGCCACTATTATACCATAAAATCGGCTTATTTCAGGCATTGTCAACTCCAGTCAAATAAAAAACAGCATATGTTTGATAAGGCGAACGTTTCGGCTAACCAGCGCCGCCAAGAACGCTTGCTAAAAAAGCCGCATGCTGACCGGCGTCTGGTTGAGCCGGTGGTTGTGATGGTTATTCTCGATACTTCTCGTACTCCGGCAGATAGATTCGCTCGGATTCATCCGTGAATTCTTTTTTCCGATCTCTCAGTCCACAAAGTTTCTCGTAAATGCTCCGGTACAAAATCTGGTGTGCCTGATTTTTGATAGCTTCACTATCATAATCGTCGAACTCCACCTCTTCAGTGAGGGTTAGATCCACGAGCCTAAGAAGGTCTTTTTTCGTGATCCGGTCGACAGGGTTAAACGCATCGTCTTCGCCGAGGAAATGCCCTTGATTATTCTCTATCTTTAATAGCTTCATATCCCAGTCTCCTATGGTCGTACGTCTCGGCCCCTGCCTCAAGAGAGTTGAGTGTTATCTCGTGATTACTAATTGTCCTGCCATCTAATGACTGGAGGACTAAGTCCGTTGGATGACCAGAGTATAACCTGTACACGACCCTGCCATTTTCAAAAGTTTTCTTCGCATAGAGAAGATAGTCCGCTCCGATTGACGCCCCGACTGTGCTATTGTGCGTTACCACGACAACAGGCATTGTCGAAGATATTTCTCTGATGATCTGGTTGACATCACTGCGCAAAAAGATGTTGTCAAAGGAGGATTCCGGCTCATCAATCAAGAGGATGTCGTAATTTTGTGCATCTTTGATTTCCTGCAGCAGCCTGAACTCCGACCTCTCACCCCCAGACACCTCGAAACCATCCCTGTTCAGGATTCGGTAGGTTATTTTCACGAACAATTTATATAGCTCTGATTTCGTAAGTGCATCATTCGCAAGCAGCATCTGTAGATATGCATACGGGTGCTCGTACTCGCGGAATGCTTCTCGAAAGGCAGTTTTTACACCGCTTGCGTCCTTAATTTCACCTGCGCCAGTAAAAGGAGCTTTGGTCGCGACAACGCGAAAGCCTTGCACAGCTTCCTCTGAGATTGTTGCCTCTTCCTGAAGTCGCTTCACAATCTCTGAGAACCGCTCCACCTTTCTCCTGTTGATCATTACCCGATACAGGTCTACATCCTGTACTTGAATTGTCGAAGTGCGCCTCTTAAGGCTCTCCTTAATATCCCTAACCAAGCCATTTACAAGACTCTTCTTCTTGTTCTCCAATCTCTTCGCCCAGAGTAACTCAATCAGCTCTATTGCAAGCTGTTTGAGTGAACGGATATCAACATGCCTTTCAACTATCTCTCTGTATTCCACATTTTCAATCACCTGCCGAACCGATGCAATGAGATCAGACAACACTTTGTCGTCACGGATTGGGAACTCCGATGCGTCAAAGAGTGCTGTATTCGAGAAGGAATCTCTCCGGTCCGCCTCCTCTGCTGATTCACGAAGGCTGGTTATGTAATTCTCGACCGCACGCTCGTCGGCCCGAAGGTCAACGCCCATCACATCATCGAGAACTGCCTTAAAGCCGGCCAAGTAATCCTCCACAAATTGGCTCCGAGTTCTTTGGAGATCCCTATTGAACTCTCGCGCGTAGGCAGCATCGTCTTGTTGCACCAACGAGAACTGCCGAATATACTTCACATGGTGGTGCGCTTTATCGATCCTATCCAGCGTGAAAGTCTTTCCCGTCGATCTCTCTCCAAGGAGGATGTTAAGCCCAGTGGATAGCATCTGGCCATCATCAAACACCTGAAAAAGACTGTTTCCTTCGTTCGGTGAGAGAGCGACCTTTCTCTTGTTGTTTATGCAAGCCTTGAGGGCCCCAAAGGTTACCTCACCGCAGTCCACAAAGGTTTGTCTTGTGGGAATAGGATCGAGCGCCTCGCAGATTCGCGCATCGCTAAACAAGACAGGAGTGATGTTTGCCTCACTTTTGATCGCTCTGATGAACTTCTTGGCGCTATCCACCTCACCACAAGAGACAAAGGGCAATAACTGCTCAAGCGCTTTGCCCTTGATTGCCGGTTTCTTGTCGTAATGCGGGATGATAAGATAGTCCTCCAGATTACCGAATACCCCACGGAGCTCATCGATCGAGATGCAATCCTCGGGTTCTGAGATCCTTTCGTTGATTTGCCTAGTTTGCTCCTCGAACAAGTCCAAGTGTACGACATCGGCGACTATCAGGACATGTCCACAGTTAAGGGTGATTTCTATTCCAGGTAAAACAACCGCGTCCATAGATGCAGCGATCTCTGCAAACTGGGCACGATCGAATATATTGTGATTCGTTATGGCAATGGCGGCCAGCTTCGCCTCAGAGACGTACTTTTCTAATGCGCTAAGCGCGAATGTGAAGGGCGAATCAAAAACGGTTGAAATTGTATGGATATGAAAGTCGATCTTCTTCAATGGGGCCTCATGATTGCTTCCAGAATCGGTATTATCACAACAATGATTAGTTGCCCGAAGAGGCGGTAAATAATCCGCCTCTTCGGCATGAATATCGGGATATGATTTAATTTTTGAGCATAATACCACTATTTAGGGTAATATTCAAAACTTTTTTCTTGATTTGTTCGTTGATTTACAATAGAAATATGTTTGCATGAACAAATGTTCATATACTTTATGCTAAAGCCCATCTTCAAGATTATACAGGAGGTCACATGGATCAGCCAAAGCTTTTGGACCAGGTCAGAAATTTAATCCGCACCAAGCATTATAGTATAAGGACTGAGGAAACTTATGTGGGCTGGATACGCAAATTTATTCTGTTTCATGGCAAAAAGCACCCTAAGGATATGGGGGAAAAAGAGATAAGCGATTTTCTTACGCATCTGGCTGTTAACCGAAAAGTTGCTGCTTCTACGCAGAATCAGGCCTTTAACGCTCTTTTGTTCTTGTATCGCAATGTCCTGGGGACTGAATTCGGAGAGTTAAAGGATGTGCAGAGGGCCAGGAAGCCCAGGAAGTTGCCGGTTGTTTTTACCAAAGATGAAATCAGGCAGATTGTAAATCAATTGGAGGGATATAAATGGATAATGGCCCAGCTTATGTACGGGGCAGGATTGCGGGTTATGGAGTGTGTACGGCTGCGGGTCAAAGACATTGATTTTGGCTACGGACAAATTCTTGTAAGGGACGGCAAGGGCAGTAAGGACCGTGTTACCATGCTGCCGGAGATATTGAAAGATCCCTTAAAGCTCCATTTGGAAAAGGTAAAGTCTGTTCATGACAGGGATCTGGAGGCTGGTTTTGGTTCGGTTTACCTGCCGTTTGCCCTTGAGAGAAAATATAAAAACGCGGAACGCAGCTGGGCCTGGCAGTATGTGTTTCCGGCATCAAAACGATCAATCGATCCAAGAACAAAAGTGGAGAGACGGCATCATATAGCTGAATCAGTTATACAAAGAGGTATTAAACAGGCAATACGCAGTGCGGGCATTTCAAAAACCGGCAATTGTCATGCTCTTCGGCACAGCTTTGCCACGCATTTCCTGGAAGCAGGCTATGATATCAGAACAGTGCAGGAACTGTTGGGGCACAAGGATGTGTCCACCACCATGATTTACACGCATGTGCTAAACAGGGGCGGCAAGGGTGTTAAGAGTCCGGGGGATATGTTATGGAGCTGACGCAGCGGCAGGAAAGTGTTTATCGGGTGATTTGCGGGCATT
>CAZJRT010000185.1:0-4307 GCA_964548445.1 uncultured Pseudobdellovibrionaceae bacterium | reverse complement strand
GAGGTAAAGGGGCAGGAAACCGCCAAACGCGCTTTGGAAATAGCTGCAGCTGGCGGGCATAACATGCTTATGATTGGCCCTCCCGGTTCGGGTAAATCGATGCTGGCCTCGTGCCTGCCGGGTATTTTGCCTCCGCTGACGCCCAAGGAAGCATTAGAGGTTTCGATGATCCATTCGCTGGCCGGAACCCTGCCAGATGGTGGATTGATGAAAGCCCGGCCATATCGCGACCCGCATCATAGTGCTTCATTGCCTGCGCTGATTGGCGGCGGGCAGAAGGCAAAGCCGGGCGAAATATCGCTGGCCCATTGCGGTGTTTTGTTTCTTGACGAACTGCCGGAATTTGCGCGGGGTACTTTAGAAGCTATGCGCCAGCCTTTGGAAACCGGCCAGACTTTGGTGGCGAGGGTTAACAATCATGTCACTTATCCGGCGCGTTTTCAACTCATAGCCGCGATGAATCCCTGCCGCTGCGGCTATCTGGGCGACCCGGATCAGGAATGCACGAGAGCGCCAAAATGCGCGGCTGATTATCAATCCAAGATTTCCGGGCCTTTGCTGGACCGGATCGATATACAGGTAGACGTACCGCCGGTCAGTATTAGTGACCTCGGAACCAAAAGAAGCGGTGAAAGTTCGGCAGTTGTGGCGCAAAGAGTGCTAAAAGCAAGGCATATTCAGGCCGAAAGGCTAGCTTCTCTGGGGTTTGGCGAGAGCATCCGGGTAAACGCTTATGTAAACGGCGAGATGCTGGAGAAGGCTGCGCCGCTTGATGAATCGGCAAAAACACTGTTAAATCAAGCGGCTGGGCGCATGAAGTTGTCTGCGCGCGGCTATTATCGTATGATCCGTCTGGCCAGGACAATAGCGGATCTTGGCGGAGCGCCGGAATTTATAGCTTCAGAGCACATAGCAGAAGCAATCGGCTACCGGCGGATCAGATATGATTAAATTAAAAAAAAACTCATAAATTTGAGTTTGTTAACTAATTAGTTGTATTATTACAGTAGAATTAAATCGGGCTATACTGGGTAGAAAAAAGGCAGAAAAACCAAGGCAATAGGCAAATGAGCTTGTTTAGCGGTGATCCGCTCCATATGAAAATGCAGGAAAATTTCGCGGATATGGGGGTAAAACCTCAATCTCCGGGTCTGGTTGTGCAGGCGCAGAATATAGACCTTAACAGCCAGCCTCAGGCTCCGGGTGTTGACAGCATGCAAAATGCCGCTGAAGGTCTTATGAGCATGTTTGCTTCGCCGCTTTCACAGGATCGCAGTCTAGGTAAGGAACATGAAACTGCCCCGAAAGCGGATATGCAAGGTCAGGAACTTCTAAATGATATCGTTGATAAACCTGACGACATCAAGACCGGCCAGTTTGATAAAGGCGCCAGCCAGAAAGCCAATCAAAATGAATTGCGCGGCCAGCAGGTTGAGAATGCCATTCAACAGCGTATGGGTCAGCTGGAACAGAAACAGCAAGGAGCTCAGCCTGAACAAAATACAAAAATGAATAATCCGGGCGCAGATTCCTCGCTCACCGCAAGAATTAAAAATTTACCCCTGAATACCGCTATAGAAACGGGCGCGGTAGCTTTGGCAGGCGTAGTTGCTGGACCACAGGTAGGCGCCGCATTGGCGATCGGATTTGGTTTAAAGGAAGGCGCTGGTTTGCTGGGCGTCGCTCCTTGGCAGCAGCCCAGCCAGTATAAAACATCTTTTGATTCATCTGATGGCAAACGTTCTCATAAGAAAAATGCACCGGCACCGGAAACGGGCCCTTCAAAGCAGGAACTCCAAAGACTTAGGGAATTATCCAAAGGCTCTGCGGGTGTTGCTCCGTCAAAGCCCTCACAAGGGCAAAATATGAAGCTTGATGATAAAAATCTGTTGTCAGACAGGGCGAGCATTGCTGGAATGTCTCTTACTGATAGTCAAATGACAGGTATGAAACTGGATGAGGGGGATCCTGTCTTGATGCGCCTGCAGGAAATGAAACAGGAAGTATCAGATTATAAGGGCGATCTTAAGCACTATGTTGATCATGGTGTCGTGTTGACCAAAGACTCGCTTCACGATGCTGTTGAAATGAATGAAATTGATCTGGACAAGCAGATTTCCGAAGGACCTGATAGCGGGCCTATGATAGTCCATCATAATATCAATATGAAAGGGCCGGGCCTAAATTAATATAAAAAATGTTCTTTAAACGGCTTAAATGTCTTATCCTTCCTTCGAGATAAAACTCTTGAAGGATTTTTTATGTTCAGGGTAACAGGTTTTATATTTGTAATTCTGCTGATCCAGCTTTTTGCTTATGCTCCGGTTCAGGCCCAGGAGCACCTCTCCTACTGTGAAAGTATAGAGAGCACTGCGGACATGCTTACTTGCGTAAACCGCCACCGGGAAGACGCCCAGACCCGACTAAACATGGTTTTTCGGGATCTGCTAAAAGCTCTCGCGGGTGAAGCGCCCAAGGAACGTTTGCATGAAAGCCAGAATAACTGGCTGTCTTATCGAAACGAGCAATGCGCCTTTGAAAAGGGGCAGGCCACCAAACCTGCGTTCGAGCGAATATATGAAATATCCTGCATAACCAGAATGACCGAACAACGCGCCGAACAGCTTTCAATGTCTTTGTTTAATTCAGGAAGGGAGAATCCAAGAGAATTCGGTACTTTCCCAAGGTGGATGAATGTTCTGGCCCATGAGAATCCCGATATTTTCTGGCGATATGGTCAGCGAGAGAGCGGAGATATCGACTGCGACGGAATGGAAGAGCAGATTGTTTCCGGTGTAAAAATTACTCCGGCAGATATTGAAACTGTAGTGGCAATAGCTGAAAACCCTGCTGCCGGAAAGCCGCAAACAGTTTTGCTGTCTCTTCCAAAATCAGAGTTGGTTGAAAATAAAAGTGAAATGGATTCTTTTGTATGCTCTCCATATGTTGATTTCGTCTTCAAAGCTGGTGGAGAGGATGGAGAGGAAGAAGAGATTAAAGAAACTTGCCAGGCACATCTGCTCCTAAACCGGGCAAAATGTAAAAAAATGCGCATTCACTGGACGGGCAAAATGTATGATATTACTGAATACGTTCAAACAGAATAGACGTAACCGGTACAGATTGTTAAAATTCTGAATTATAGCTCGAGAGCAGGCAATTGCGTTACCCACACGATACTAAACAAGCTGGCGAATATGCCAAAGAAGCACTGGACAGGATCAGCAAGGAAAAGCTGGCTCCTACCCCGGATCTTTTTGAGCTTTGGTATGTTTATTATTCCCGGCTTAGTCCGGATATAACCAGAGCGATTGAAATTCTTGTAGCGAATAATCAGAAAATTACTACTGATCGCTGCAAGGAAATATATCAACGCTTTCTCAACAATTCTCAAAACGAAGAAAAAGTTCGAGATGTTGGCTCCAAGCTGAGCACAACTATAAAAGATGTTGCTGGTGTGGTTAAGAATGTCAGATCTGCCACTTCTCAGTATAGTGGCACACTGGAGGACGTTTCCGGAAAACTGGATAAAGCAGAAAATATGGAGGATCTGGAAACCCTCCTGCGGATGGTTGTTTCCGATACCGAGCTGATGTTACGTCAAAACCAGCAGCTTGAGAGCCAGTTGGATAAATCTACCAAGGTCATGGAAACCATGCAGCGCGATCTGGAGACTATCCGCCGGGAAGCTTTGACTGATGGCCTGACGGGGCTTGCGAATCGCAAGGCTTTTGATGATATGATCCAGCAGTTTGCACAGGAATCGGATGAAGAGGACACTGTGTTTACTATGTTGATGGTTGACATTGATCATTTTAAGGCCTTCAACGACAATTTTGGCCATCAGGTAGGTGATCAGGTATTGCGACTGGTTGCCCGAACTCTTGTGGACGGCGTTAAAGGTAAGGACCTGGCTTCCCGCTATGGGGGCGAAGAGTTTGCTATTTTATTACCCCAAACAGAATTGAAGGCAGGTATTGCAGTTGCAGAGAATCTTAGAAAGGCAGTTGCCTCCAAGGAAGTCATAAACCGGAATACCGGTGAGAAATTAAGTCGTATCACTATGTCAGTAGGGGTGGCCGAACGCTATAAGGGTGAAGCCATCGAAGAACTGATCGAACGGGCAGATGCGGCTTTATATACGGCCAAGCACAATGGTAGAAATCAGGTTGCTGCCGCTCCTACGCCTGGCAAGCGCCTCGCCAGAAAATAAATACCCGCAATATTTTTTTTGCTTCACTATCTGGAACTGACGGGTCCGGATACTAGTTTAGTATTTATGAATCTATAAAAAAAACGGGTAAACT
>CAZJRT010000184.1:0-4318 GCA_964548445.1 uncultured Pseudobdellovibrionaceae bacterium | reverse complement strand
TTTTGCGAATCATTACGCGCCGGAAGCTCGTTGTGCTGGCTGAAAACCTCTGTAAGTAATGGGTGCCGGCATTATGTAAGTAGCCGGGGGAGATCCTTTTAGGGATGCGGGGTTTTTTCTGTTTTTTTTCAGGGTTTCTGGCTAAATGATCAGGCATAAATTTAATTTGTCAGACTGCCGGGATAAAAAAAACAAGTTTTTATTTTTACATCAGGTTATTTGGGCTAAAATTCGCTTGCGTAAAAGTATTTAACCCGCTGACTGGTATCCTCGCCTATGACCAAAATTATTTTCTATCATGGCCCTCGCTCGCTGAAAGCCGAAATATTGAAGGTCGTACTGTTTGAGAAGCAATGCGATTTTGAGGACAGGAAGGTAAATACTTATAAGTTAGCTGATTTGAAACCTTTAAAGGGCAAGCATGTTCTTATTGACAATGAAATTTTATATCAGCGAGGAGAGGTCGTTCTAAGTGAATTCCCTGCAATTTTGGCCGACATTGAAGAGACTTGCCCAACCCCTCGCTTGATGCCACTGGAAACTCAGGACCTGGCCGTTCAGGAAAAGTGGCTGGATTACATTGATAACTTGCCAATGGTTGAGCTGCTTTACGATCAGACTGGAGTTTTAATCCGGAACGGACTTATAAAGGCCTATGAAGGACGCCTCCAAAAGCTGGATCAGGCATGCAAGAATAGACAGCAATTTGAGGAAAGTTATAAACAGAGCGTCTCCTATGGCAAGAGGATGCTCTCTGTTTTAAATGACAAATACGATGATTACGTAGTTAGCCAGAAGTTGTTTGAATTCCTGAACAATATGGAAGCCGCACTTCTGGGTAAGAATTATCTCACAGGATCTGAACCTTTGCTAGCGGATTTTGTTATAGCCGTTTCGCTGCACTCACTTAAAGAAGCCGGTTTGTCAGGCATGTGGCAAGGCGGAAAGTTTCCTCGCGTCAGTATGTTTTATTCCAGGTTCTTGCACCGCGAAAGCTTTTACAAAGTATGCCTGGAAAGGGGCTCTATAAGGGAAGATTTGTTTCTGGCTTCACTAGGTGCTGTACATTGCATTAATAAAAGATTACACGAGCCTGTTTGATGTTAGGAAAATGAATTCCACTAATTTCCTTATGAAAAGAATTTTGTCGGCAGTATGCATTGCTCTGGTTTTTAGTATATGCGGCTGTACAAGTGCCGGGGGAGGGAAGCCGCTTTCAGATATAACATTTCAGCATATAGAGCAGATCAGTCCGTCAGTAGCAGAAGTTTCCCTTGCAGACCACACAGCAGCGTATCCAGATATTTATGATGTCTCTTCTGTACTACCTGAGACACCTCAGAACCTGGTGCGGAAATTCGTTGAAAGGATCGTTCCTGCTGGAGACTTGGGTACGCTGAAAGTTATTCTAGTGAAAGCTTATACCCATGCCAGTATAATTGATCCCGGAAATGGTTTAGGTAGTTTCCTGGAGCTTACTACCAAAGACAGATACGACATTTTTCTTAAGGTGCGTCTTTCGTATCTTGATGAACGGGGCATCGAAATTAAAGGGTCGGTGCTGACTTTTAACCGAATGGTTACTGTTCCGCAAAGCTACTCACTTGCAAAAAGAGATCGTGTGTTATTGGGGGCGCTGGAAAAGTTGTCCGCTGATATTAGCGATACAATAACCCGTTCGCTCAAGGATACCCTGAATTTAATATAGAGAGTTTCAGTTTTTCCAGAATTGTGGTGAAAGCAGAACAAGTATTGGAAATAACTCCAGGCGCCCTAGCATCATACCAACACTAAGAATCCATTTGGCTGTATCTGGCAGTGAAGAGAAGGTTCCTGAAGGACCTATTATTTCTCCAAGTCCAGGTCCTACATTTGAAATAGAAGTTGCAGCCCCCGATAGCGCTGTTACGAAGTCAAGTCCCGCCAATGACAGAGAAATGGCAAGAAAGGCAAATGACAGCACATACATAAAGAAAAACCCCATCACAGACACTGATGCTCCTTTGGGTATAGGCCGTTTGTTGTAATGCGGTATGATGATCGCGCTTGGATGTAGCAGCTGTTTTATTTGTGATATCGTTACTGCATAAAGGATTTGAAAGCGGAATATTTTAATGCCACATGTTGTCGATCCTGCACATGCTCCCACCATCATCAGGAAGAGCAGAAGGCTTGTGGTAAAGCCCCCCCATACATTGAAGTCTCCATTCGTATATCCTGTACCGGTTATGATTGATACAACATTAAAGGACGAAAGTCTGATGGCGTCTGAAATGTTCGCCTGACCTGTATTAATCAGGTGAATGCTTACAAAGATGATACACGCCAATGTAATTCCCAGAAATGCCTTTACTTGCGCATCTGTAAAAAGAGGATAAAGGTTCCCGTTAAGTGCTTTTAGAAAAAGTATAAAGGGCAAGCCTCCCAGTACCATAAACAGGATTGCAAGGTAATGTATCTCATGTTGTTCAAAAGCTTGCAGAGATGCGTCGTGAGAAGAAAAGCCGCCGGTAGAAAGAGTCGTCATGGCGTGAATTATTGCATCAAAAAGGGTCATGCCTGCAATGTGATAGGAGATAATCGCAATGATGGTCAGTGCCAGATAGATAAGGCCGATAGTTGAAGCAAACTGCGTGGCTCTGGGCAACACTTTTTCACTTTCCGAGAGCTCAGTCTGAAACATTTGCATGCCACCAATTTTCAGGAATGGCAATATTGACATGGCCATAAGAATGATTCCTATGCCCCCCAGCCATTGTAAAATCGCTCGCCATAACAGAATTCCGGGCGGGGCATTATCAAGGCCGGTAATAACTGTTGAGCCTGTTGTTGTAACTCCAGATACGGCTTCAAAAACGGCATCGGTAAAGCTGAGATTTATGTTGCTCAACCAAAGAGGTAATGCAGCAAATATAGACACAGAGACCCAGCATAATACGATCAAGGCAAATCCCTGACGCCGGTCAATCGCCAGCGGATGCCCTGATGTGCTCAGGAGGAGAGCGCCGCCGAAAAAGGCTGTTATTAAAATGCAGAGAAAGAAAATTCTCCAGTCGATACTGCCGAAATAGAGATCGGTAAGCATGGGAAGAACCATACTCATGGCAAGGATTGATAGAAGAATTCCCAGTACATGCAGGATAGGGCGGAAGTCCAAAACGAGATTCCCATTATTAGAAAAGGCTCAGATCATGTGCATGTTATCGTTAAAATCTATGCAGACCAAGCTCGCTCGCAAGAAAAAGGCGCCGCTTCGAAAAAACGGCACCTTTCACGATATAAATATAACCTTTATTCGAAAGATATGTTCGCACGACGGTTAGCAGGTTCGCGGACATCGTCCTTTGTTTAAACTAACAGATCTTCCTCACCCCGGCTTTCCACTCGAATAATCGCAGGATCTACACCCCTTTCTATAAGAGCATCACGTACCGAATTGGCACGGCGTAGCGCCAGTTTGCGGTTGTAATCTTTGGGACCTGAAGTATCGGCATGACCTATAACTTTAACCAGATCCATGTCTTTACTGCGATTTTCAATTTCTTCAGAAACGGCATCCAGTACACTCATGGCTCCGGATCCCAGCTCCGATTCGTCCCAGTCGAAGAATACGAGATACATTGCATCTTCCGGGTCCATAGGCTCAGAAGTGTCCATATCCATGGCCTCAACAGGCGGAGGGACTTCCATTACAGGCGGAGGTGGAGGCAGTTCACCGAGTTCTGCTTCCAATGCTGCGATTGACTGCATAAAGCCGGTTTTACATCCGAGGATGTCTTCAGCCTGCCAGTTTTCTTCCTGTTGCTCTATCCAGCAGTCAAAGCGGACTTGAGCAATTGCAGAGTTTACAGGGTCGATCTCGCGTGCACCCATATCAAAGGCGACCATTAAACGGCTACGAGCGCTGCCCAGCTCTTCGATATGTTCCGGCAGAAGGTTCCAGTCAACCAGTGGTTCCGGGAGTACTGTCTTGCCAGATGCGGATGCCAGACCTTTGCGTGCAAAATGCAGCGCATCAGGATAGTCGAGCATCTCATGAAGTTCACGATTGACGAAAGCCTTGTACTCACTTGCGAGGTTTTGTGTGAAAGGACTGCCGACGGCCTGAACTTCATTGAGGGCTTCAATCTCATCGAATTCGTCATATGTACAGGCTCCGAGAGCCATAACACCAATTAACGTTAAAATTAATCCGCGTATTTTTATCATAAGTTCCGCTCCTTAAATTCAGCAAATCTGGCCAGCAGCCAGTGGCGGAAAAAACCGCTCCATCTTTTGTATTACCGCCTGAAAGACTTGTAAAGACGCCTTCTATAAA
>CAZJRT010000183.1:0-4322 GCA_964548445.1 uncultured Pseudobdellovibrionaceae bacterium | reverse complement strand
CGTCGACGGAGCCACGTCTGCTGCTGTTTTATACAGGTTTCTGAAGCATTTTGGATATGATGCTCCTATATATATTCCGGACAGGATGACAGAAGGGTATGGTCCTAATGCAGAAGCTTTTCATAAGTTGAAGCGTGAGGGAGCAGAAATTGTTATCTTGTGCGATTGTGGAACGACAGCCTTTGATGCCGTTGAGGCCGCTACAAAAACAGGGCTGGAAATAGTAATTCTGGATCATCATGAAACGGAAGCAGAGCTTCCTGATGCCTTGCATGTGGTTAATCCTAAAAGGAGAGATTGTAATGCAGGACTTGAGAACCTGGCTGCGGTCGGCGTTGTATTCCTGACTTGTGTCGCGATAAACAACATTTTGCGCAGTCAGCGACATTTTGAAAGGTCTGGCATAGCAGAGTTTCCACTTAAAGAATTGCTAGACATTGTCGCTTTAGGCACAGTTTGCGATATGGTGCCGGTTACTGGTGCAAACAGGCTTTTAGTCAGGGCCGGGCTTCAGGCGATTTCCGGCTCACCGAATATCGGCCTGCAGGCTTTAATGAATGTCTCTAAAGTTTCCGGTCAAGTTGGCTCTTATCATTGCGGGTTCATTTTAGGTCCACGCATTAATGCTGGATCGCGGGTGCACCGTTCTGACCTTGGGGCGCGCTTGCTTGCAACGGATAAGGAGCAGGAAGCGCAAGATATTGCATGGTGTCTTGAAGACGCTAACAAAAAGCGAAAGTTACTTCAGTCAAAAATGTTCAAAGAGGCAGTGAGTAAGGTGGAAGCCTTTGGTCTGGAGGAGGCTTCTGCCATCGTTGTTTCGGATGAAAGTTGGCATGCTGGACTGGCCGGACTTGTTGCCGGAAGGCTCAAGGAAATGTACAGAAAACCGGCGGCAGTTATAGCTTTTTCAGAGAATGCTGAAGGAACGTTAGAAGGGCGAGGGTCATGCCGTTCGATACCAGGGATAAATGTTGCTGAGGCTCTTATTGCGGCGCGTAATGCTGGTTTGCTCATTAAGGGTGGAGGGCATGCCATGGCCGGAGGCTTTACAATCGCTCCTGATCAAATCAGCAATTTTACTGAATTTTTTACCGTTCATTTAAGGAAACAGGCTGAGTGTAGTGATGCTATTGTTGAAACAAATATAGACGGTATCTTGAGCATTAGAGGTCTTAAAACTGAACTTGTAGATATACTGGAAAATAATATCGGGCCATTCGGTGAGGGGAACCGCGAGCCTGTTTTTGCTTTCCCTCAAGTTAAAATTATTTCATCTGATATCGTTGGTGATGGTCATGTAAAAGTTTTGCTCAGCGACTGGGAGGGGGGCGCCAGAATACGCGGTATTGCCTTCCGTTCTGCTGAAACCGCATTAGGTATGGCTCTGCTGAAGAATAACGGGCAGCCATTTCATATAGCCGGGCACCTAAAGATAAACAGTTGGAATGGTAAAGATAATGTAGAGCTCAATATTATGGATGCTGCCTATGCCATGGCCGCAGATGCGGATATGGCCGAAAGAGCATGAGCAAGCGGCTAAATTATTCACAAGCGCAATTTTGACGAAAAACGACAAAAGATGCTTGTTTTTATATTTTGAAAACATTATAAACGTTCGCATTCCGGCCATCTTTAGTGGCTGGATTTACAACGTCCCCTTCGGCTAGTGGTTAGGACACCGCCCTTTCACGGCGGCAACACGGGTTCGAATCCCGTAGGGGACGCCAATTAAATCAATAAGTTAGCCTGGCGCCCGCAAGGGCGTTTTTTGTTTTTGAGTATTTCTTGTATTTATTTCTCGAATACGACCGGGATCCCTCGTTTTTTGAAATAGCTCTGCATCATCTTTTTGCCTGCGCGATTATTTTGGGGCAGAAGATCAGGATTAAAGCTGGCTGCTTTTATACCTTCTTTATTCATGGCTGCTTTGAGATTACGGATATGCAGGTCAATATTTTCGTTGCCACTGGCAAGCGATTTGTAAATTGCTTCACGAGCCTCGTCAAATGTAAGGTTATTCATAAGTTTGTTCCGCCCTTTAGCTCTACAGTTTATTTAGATTGCTAGATAAATAGCGTCATTTTTTAAAGTTTTATAGGATCTTTTAAATCTGTTAATATAGATTACGAATGGAAATTAGGGGCAAAGCCACCAAAATATGGCAGAAAAAAGGCAGTAATTGGTCAAAGTCTCTCATGTAGGCCAACAGAGTAACACCGAGTAATTGGCTGAAAATAAAAGATAAATATAATTTTAGTTGTTTTTTAATCAAGATGTTGACAAAATGGTATTAGAAATTGGCGAAAGTATGGCGTGTCAGTTAAAGTATTTTTTAAAGTCCAGGAGAACTTAAGGAGGAAGTATCATGAAAAATCTCAGTGTAAAAATGGGTGCGGCTATGATGGCCGGTTCTATGCTGGTAACAGCAACACCTGCACATGCTAACACATTCAGCACAATCGCTGAAAACATTGTAACATCTATCGAAGACCTGCCGGGTCTGCTTACAGGTGTTTCCTACATGTTTGGTATTCTGCTTGGTGTGCTTGGTATTCTGAAAGTTAAAGACCACGTTGAAAACCCGACCCAAACCCCGTTGAAAGATGGTGCTATCCGTCTGGCAGCCGGTGGTGGTTTGTTCGCGCTGCCGATCATTTATGAAGCAATGATCGAAACAATCGGTGCTGACGGTGCTAACGTTGAAGCAGCTGAAATGAACGCTGTCGGATTCAATGTCGGCTAATATTAGTTATTATAGAAAAAGGCCGGTTTAGTCCGGCTTTTTTTTTGCCTTCCAAGGTCCTCTTGATAATTTCTAGTTCGAGCATTAAAACAAATGCCAGGTTAACTTTTCCAGGCAAGGATTTTTTATGCCTTTTTCAGATTTGGGATTAAGAAGCGAAATAATTGAAGCTGTGGCCAACTGTGGTTATACAGAGCCAACCCCGATTCAAGCTCAGGCTATCCCTTGCGTATTGCAAGCACAGGACGTCGTAGGGCTAGCCCAGACCGGCACGGGCAAGACAGCTGGATTTATTCTCCCTATGTTGGAGATACTATCTGTTGGGCGTGCACGTGCGCGAATGCCGCGTTCGCTAGTACTGGCACCAACTCGGGAACTTGCGGCTCAAGTAGCAGAAAACTTCGATGAATACGGCAAGAATCTGCGTCTGACGAAAGTGGTCTTGACTGGTGGTTCAGCCATGGGTGACCAGATGAAGTTGCTGAATAGAGGTGTTGATGTTCTTATAGCGACGCCCGGCCGTTTGTTAGACTTGTTTGACAGAGGTCATATTCTTCTTAGTGATATCAAAATTCTTGTAATTGATGAAGCTGATCGAATGCTGGATATGGGATTTATTCCGGATATCGACAAAATAATATCGCTGGTGCCGCCGCGCAGGCAGACTTTATTGTTTTCTGCAACAATGCCTCCGGAAATCCAGAAACTTGCTGGTAAATATATGCAGAATCCAGTGCAGGTTTCTGTTGCTCCCAGATCGTCAGCAGCTGAAACTGTGGAGCAATTTGTTGTTAAAGCTGATCCTCGAAAGAAGAGATCTGCCTTGCTTTCAATTCTTTCGCAGGACGGTATCAAAAATGCTTTTATATTTCTTAATAGAAAACGGGATGTGGACAGCATAGGCAAGTGGTTGATATCAAAGGGTTTTGCTGCAGCCCCGATGCATGGTGATATGGCCCAAAATGAACGCAACAAGACCCTGGCGGACTTTAAAGGGGGGAAGGTTAAATACCTTGTCTGCAGTGATGTAGCAGCCCGAGGATTGGATGTAGAAGCTATATCTCATGTAATTAATTACGATGTACCAATGAATGCTGAGGATTATGTTCATCGCATTGGCAGAACTGGTCGCGCTGGTATGAAAGGGCAGGCATGGACTATTGCAAGTCCGGAAGACGAAAAGTTTGTAGCTGCGATTAATAGCCTTTTAGGAAAAAATCTAAAGGTGCATGAGCTTTCCTCCCTTGAAGATAAAAGGATATCCACAAATAAAAACAAGCACGCCAGGAGGGACATAAGAAAGCCTGATCAGCAAGAATCAGTCAGAAAAACTCCTGACAATCAACGTTCCAGCGACAGGTATAATAAAGCCTCTGATCAGGAACTGGGTTTCGGCGATCATCTTCCTGCTTTTTTTGAGATTACCCCAAAGCGCTCATCTTGACATGTCAATGGCTTGCGGCCAGATTCGAGGCATGGTCAGCCTAAAGCCGGTATTTACCTTGTTTGGAAGAATAATAAGTATAATCGCCTTATCGATTGCTCTGATAGCCGTGGTCTATATGCCGGGCCAATT
>CAZJRT010000182.1:0-4328 GCA_964548445.1 uncultured Pseudobdellovibrionaceae bacterium | reverse complement strand
TCTGGAACCCGCATTTAAACTGATAGAGCGGGCACTCATACCTTTAAACGAACATCATCACTTCTTTGAAAGCTATAAACAGGAAGAAGATCCTGGCCACGCAAAACTGCAAAGAGCCTCGCGTGATCTTATTGCATCTTCCGAAGCACGAATGCTTTCCCCTGCACCTCTGGAGGCAGCATTACAGCAAACATTAAATACAGCGAATAGCGATCAGGAACGTACTGCTGTGCTGTTGGTCCTCACCCAATTGAAAAATACCGGACTGAGCCGCTGCGAAGTGCACTTCAGGATTAATGCCGCGCAGGTACACAATGCCATCAGAAAGCATGTTGAACTTACCACACACCCAGCTGATCCGCGCTTCCGGCAAACTTATATGGAGCGCTTGCTGCGAATTTATCGCAAAGCCAAACCAGGCAATATTCACTTTGGCGACATCCTTGAGGAAGAAGCCTCAGCCCTGAGACTCTTCATGCTTATGCAACAGGTGGTAAAGCATGTTGATAACCATATGCCCGTCCGCTTCCTGATTGCAGAGACCGAAAGCTCGTTTACGGTCATGGCATGCCTTTATTTTTCCCGGCGTTTTGGGCTCTCGGACAAGATAGATATTTGCCCGCTTTTTGAAACTGAAAGAGCTTTAATGCGCGGTAGCCGCATTGTTGATCATCTGCTCGAAGTTCCCGAATACCGTGAATATGTACGCAATCGTGGTCGTCTTTGCATCCAGACAGGCTTCTCTGACGCAGGGCGTTACATTGGCCAGACCCCGGCTGCAGGTTCTGTTGAGCGGCTGAAAGAAAGACTGGTCCGTTTGCATACTGCCTATGGCATGCAAGATACTGATCTCCTGCTTTTTGATACGCACGGCGAATCGACTGGCCGGGGCGCTCATCCGGAAAACATGCACTCCCGAATGGAATACGTCGCGCCAATCCATTTCCTGAAATGTCTGAAAGAGAAAGGCGTTTCTTATATACAGGAGAGCAGTTTTCAGGGTGGAGATGGTTACCTTTACTTTATGTCGCCTGACACATCTTTGGCCGCCCTCACCCGCATTCTGGAATACTGGCTTACCCCCAGGGAAGATGAGCGAGACCATTATTACGAAGACCGTACCGGTGTTACTGAATTCCTTACTATTGTAAAAGAATATCAGGATGAGTTGATGCGAAGTCCTGATTACGGTTCTCTGCTGTCATTCTACGGAACGAATATGATGCGGCCCAGCGGCAGCCGCGCTGCAAGGCGGCAGTATGACTACCGCAATTCCGAAGCCAAGCAACTCTTCGCAAAAGAATATCGGGCGATCCCGCACAATGCGATTCTGGCGCAAATGGGAGTACTGGTTAACAGCTTCTCCGGTCTTGGTTTTGCGATCAAATCCGACCCCACTTTTTACAGCAATATGATTGAACGCTCCAAGCGTTTCCGTGTTTTGATGAAACTGGTATTGCGGGCGATTAACAAATCTTATCCGGATACTATGAAAGCCTATATTGATACCCTTGATCCCATGCTGTGGCTTATGCGAGAAGCCAACTGCAAGGACCGTGTTCGCGCCCAGAAATATTCAGCAATAGCGGAAATCCTTGAACAGTACAGCCCCTTCACAGGCCTGAGCCGTGTGTTTCGTAAAATCTATTCAGATTATACCGCCTTTTGTCAGTACGACGAAAATGTTGCGGCAGGTCAGGGTGAAGAGGAAGTGGAGCTGGCCTGCCTTAATGCCTTGCGGGTTGCTCTGATCCATCAGATCTACATGCTGGCTATGGAAATCCCAAATTATTCACCACAACACGACATTCCCAGGAAACAGCTTTTATTCCTGATATTCCGGCTTGAGATTCCGTTAGTTGATAAAGAGCTAAGGGAAATATTTCCTGTAAACCCGGACGATGGAATTAACGTGGATTACGGAGAAGGCTCGGATTACAGCGAAGAAGAAAAAGAAATCTACGCAGAAGAACGTGAGAAAATTTTTGATCCGCTACTTCGGCTTTACGAGTTGGTTCTGAATATCTCTACAGCAGTCAATCATCATATCGGATTTATAGGTTAAGACACTTTAGGACTTATTTACCTTGGCAGATTTTACTGAGAACAATTCTGATGGTGCAACTTCTTCTGGTCCGGCAGAGATAACAGTTTCTGATACCTATGCACGAGGCGCTCCGATTCCCTGGTGGAGCAAAATGCTTCTTAAACTTATTCTTTCTCGTCTGCCCGTTTCCTATCTTGGCTGGACCAGACTAGGGATCTTTCGTCACGGCGATCTGGCATCAAGTCCGGCAGATCTTTACAAGCAAATCACTCGCTTTCTTACCGCCTATAACGAAAAATATGATCGTAATCCGCGCAACATTCTGGAACTGGGGCCGGGTGACAGCATAGCGAACCTGTTATTCGCCCATTATCTGGGTATAGAGCAATATTACTTTGTAGACGCGGGGGATTTTGCAACCAGAGAAGCAGAGCACTATCTTTCGTACAAAAAGTTTCTGGAAGAAAAAGGCCATTCTGTGAATCTGCCGATTTCCAGTTACTCACGGGAAAACGTGCTTGGCGCAACTGGTGGCAAATATCTGACCTACGGGCTAAAATCCCTTAAGTCCTTGCCTTCGGACATCCTGGATTATTCCTTCTCTCAGGCCGTATTCGAGCATATAAAAAAGGACGAGTTTGCCGATACGATGCAGGAGCTTTTCCGTCTGCATAAACCCGGAAGTTTTTCGCGTCATTGGGTAGACCTCCATGATCATCTGGGAGGCGGAGCACAACATTTACGCTTCTCTCCTAAATTCTGGGAGCGACCAGCTATATGGAATAGCGGCTTTTATACAAACCGTCTTATGATGCATGAAATGATAAAGATGGCAGAAGATGCCGGTTTTGAAGCCGAACTGATCCAGATCCACAGATGGCCCCCGCAAAGGCTTGAAGCACTCCCGCTGGCTAAAGAGTTCAGATCCTTTACAGACAAGCAGCTAAACGTCTGTACCTTTCTCCTGAACCTTCATGTTCCACAAAGCCAAAAAGCTGTCAGCGACAAATAAATCACATGAAATAATCACCTTAAAGAGCTGTTTTTAAAAGATGGTTTTGAGGCGCGAGTTTGGCCGTAAGTTTAATTTATTGAAAATATAAGTTGATTTTTTACGAATTTTTAACTATAGTACTCTCTACAGCGTGATCATATGGCTTGTACAGACGGCTTCTTCAGCTCCCGAAAAAGACGAGATAAGGGAGAGTTATTTTTTATGCCGTAAACCAGGTCAAGGTCTCAACAAAAAAGTGCAAGTTTTACACCTCAACTAACAGATAAGAGAGTTGAATATGGCAGATAATGACAATTTCGATTTCACCACTGGCGACTATGTCGTTTATCCGGCTCACGGAGTAGGCAGAGTCGAGGGAGTTGAGACGCAAGTTATTGGTGGTATGAGTGTCAGCCTTTATACAATCAGTTTTGAAAAAGAGCGTATGCGCCTGAAAGTACCCGTAATTAAAGCTAAAGCGGCTGGTCTGCGCAAACTTAGCTCTTCCGAACGCCTGAAAGATGCGCTGCAGACCCTGCAAGGTCGCGCCCGCGTTCGCCGCACGATGTGGAGCCGCCGCGCACAGGAATACGAAACAAAAATTAATTCTGGCGATCCTGTATCTATCGCCGAAGTGTTGCGTGATCTAAAACGCAGCAATGATGATTCCGAGCAATCCTATAGCGAACGCCAAATTTATCAGTCCGCTTTGGAAAGACTTGCACGCGAAGTTGCCGCAGTAAAGAAAATCACTGAAATTCAGGCAGCTGAACAGCTGGAGCAAATGCTCGGCAAAGCAGCTTAAAAGAGTTTTACCCAATAAAAGTTGGATCAAGGCGGGTGAGAGATTACACCCGCCTTTTTTTTCTGTATAATCAATATGATTCTGGAATTACCTCTGGAAGCTAATCCTTTCTAATTCATCTTGATCATGTCCAGCACGGCGACTGCCAAAAAATGTAAAGAAGTCGAAAGCAGCCAATGCTTTGTGGAGCTTGGCAAACCTCGCCGTATCTGGGCAATTTCAGCAATTCATAGTGATGCCGAACGTCTTATTCGTGTTCATGACAAGATCATGGAAGATATTCGCCCAGGCGATAGAATAGTCTATCTCGGAAACTATACAGGTTACGGCCCTTCCCCGGTTGATACTCTGGAAGAACTGCTCACTTTCCGAAGGTTGGTACTTTCTATTCCCGGCATGCTTTGTAAAGACATAGTTTATCTTCGTGGGAACCAGGAGGAGATGTGGCAAAAATTGTTGCAGTTACAATTTTCCCCCGACCC
>CAZJRT010000181.1:0-4352 GCA_964548445.1 uncultured Pseudobdellovibrionaceae bacterium | reverse complement strand
AAGATTTGCGGGCGGAGATGAGAGATGCACAATACGGCGAGGAAAAGTCTTTGAAATCTTTGAGGACAAGTCCATGAAAACTATTAACGACAATATCAGGCTTTTTGACACTATAGACGAACGAGATATTCATGCATACGTGGACGGATATCTTGATGAACAGCGCGCTCGTAAGGTTGAGGCTTATCTGGAGCGCCACCCGGACGTAGCGGCAGAAGTGAAAGATTATCTGGAATATAACAAGCTGCTCCGAAAAGCCTATGAGCGCTCTGCGGATGAGCCTGTGCCACAGAGCTTGCTTTCTGTCCTGAATCGTCCTCGCAGAAACTTATGGCCAGTAGTGGCGCAAGTAGCGGCAGTGCTTGTCTTGTGCGCGCTTTCTGCCGGAGGCGGATGGCTCGGAGCTTACAGGGACCAGCCTGCGCAACAAATTGATGATAATATGGTGCGGAATTTCCTTCATCATATTGCGCTCAACGCCGAACCGGATTATAGCGTTTCTCCTGTTGAAACACTGAAAATCAATGCAGGCGTCCAGACAGATCCATTAAACTGGCTTACGCAGAAAGTCGCACTGGAAATGCAGGCGCCTAACCTGACGCAGGCAGGGTATTCCCTCGAAAGGCGGCGTCTGGTAACTCGCGGTCTACAGGAGTTCGTTGAGTTGACTTATGCCAGCAGATCTGGCGATGAAATTAAACTTTACATGAAGACACGATGGGACAAGGAGCCCCCTTCGATCAAGTTCATACATCAAAACGGCAAGGCTATCGCCCATTGGCAGGAGGGGCCGCTTGTTTATGCTCTGACCGGTAATCTGGATCAAAAGGGCGCTGCTCATATTGCAGATCTTGTTCGCAGCGCAATGACCGATGTTCCAGATAAGCATCCACATGTACAGAATGTTCAAATCATAACGCCCCAAGAGAAGATTCCTGCAAACACCACACCGCAACCTGAGCTGAACTATAGCGGGACGGCGCCTGTTCCCGACATACAGTTGCCTCCGAAAAAAAAGAATGCTACAGAGCAACAACAAACTATGCATTAACATATTTATCCGCTTTGGGATTGTTAGTGGCCCATCTTCTGTTTAAACCACTCCAGCGTATAAATCCGCATGGCGCTTGAAAGGTTGCCTTCGCGCTCTTCATCAATCTCGGCGATCAGGGAATTGAGCGAAAGACCGCGCGTTTCGGCAATCTCTTTCAGTGCATCCCAGAACTGGTCTTCCAGTGAGATACTGGTTTCATGACCGGAGATTTTTACGGATCGCTTTTTCATGAAGCCGGTTTGACCATGTTTTCGGGCCGGACCCATTCATCAAATTGTTCCTCGGTAACAAGGCCGAGTTCTGTTCCGGCCTTTTTCAAAGTTATGCCATCCTCATAAGCTTTCCTGGCGATTTTGGCGGCATTGTCATAGCCGATATGAGGGTTTAAAGCTGTGACCAGCATCAGGCTTTCATGCAGCAGCTTTTCGATCCGCTCGCGGTCAGGCTCTATCCCGGCAACGCAGCGTTCATTGAAACTGGCCACGGCATCAGCCAGCAGGCGAATTGATTGCAGCACGTTGTAAATTATCACCGGCATATAAACGTTGAGCTCAAAGTGCCCCTGCGATCCGGCGATAGTGACTGCCGTATGATTGCCCATTACTTGCGTACAGGCCATGGTTAAAGCTTCGCACTGGGTAGGGTTGACTTTGCCCGGCATGATAGATGATCCGGGCTCGTTGGCGGGAAGAACAAGCTCGCCAATCCCGCAGCGCGGGCCAGAAGCCAGCATACGGATATCATTTGCTATTTTCATTAATGAGACCGCCAGCACATTGAGAGTCCCGGAAAGCTCGACCATTGTATCTTTGGACGCCAGAGCCTCAAACTTGTTGGGCGCGCTGCTAAAGGGCAGGCCGGTAATATTGGCGACAATATCGGCGAATTTTTCGGCAAAGCCCTCGATCGAGTTAAGGCCGGTTCCGACAGCCGTGCCGCCCTGGGCCAGCAGGCAAAGTCGCGGCAGGCAGTTTTTAAGCCGGTCGATGCCGTATATCACTTGCGCCGCGTAACCGGAAAATTCCTGCCCCAGCGTAAGGGGCGTCGCGTCCTGTAAATGGGTACGACCGATTTTGACGATCTCGGCAAACTCTTCTGTTTTGTGTTCCAGCGTTGCATGTAATTGCTCGAGCGCCGGAATCAGCTCATGATGCACTTCCAGCACGGCAGCAATATGCATTGCGGTCGGAAACGAGTCGTTGGTTGACTGGCCCATATTAACATGGTCATTCGGGTGCACAGGCGACTTGCCGCCTCGCTCTCCGGTCAGGATTTCATTGGCGCGGCTGGCGATCACCTCGTTCAAATTCATATTGGTCTGGGTGCCCGAGCCTGTCTGCCAGACTACCAGCGGAAACTCATCATCAAGCTTGCCGTCCAGAATTTCGTCGGCTACCTGTTCGATTGTTTGCGCAATTTTAGGCTCCAGCCCTCCAGGCGCCATGTTAGCCAAAGCCGCCGCTTTCTTCTGAATGGCAAAAGCCCTGATCAGTGATAACGGCATTATCTCAAAGCTTATCGGGAAATTCTGCAAGGAGCGTTGGGTTTGCGCTCCCCAGTAGTGTTCGTCAGGAACCTCAATATTTCCAAGAGAGTCCGACTCGTTGCGCATGTTCATGATCAATTCGGTTTTTATTGCGGATAAGGAAAAAGCAAAGGGCGCAGCCAATCGCAAGGCCCAGGCACATCATCGTGTTCCAGTTGGCCATCGAAAGTCCGAATATCGGGTCTACCCAGGGAATAACATCACAATATACATCGACCGGCGCGCTTTCGATTGCCGCCAGCAGGTCTTCCGGGCTATCGCCGAGATCGGGTGTCATGCAGCCCTCGATCGAGCTTACCCACCAGTGCAGCTCGACCCCGGTGTGATAAAATGCAATCAGACTGTTGACGAAAAAGGCGAGGCCGCTCAAGGCCACCATTATAGAGGCCTTTAATGGATATCTAAATGAAAGCGCCAGGCCGGCCAGTCCCAGCACGGTAGTAATCATAAACGGTATTCTCTGCCAGATGCATAACACGCAAGGCAGCAGGCCGAAAGCGTGTTCAGCGGTAAGTGCTGCCCCTAGGGAAACAACAGAAACCGCAAGTATGCCCGCATTTACAAACAACGGGTTGGAGAGCAAGCTGATAGTTAAATCCCAAAGTTTTTTCATAGCCATGATTTTAATCCTCTTGGAAGTTGTCTACAAGCCAAGTGTTGCCAGAATAAATCGTATTCCTGCCTGTCCCAGAAAAACCAGCAGCGAAACCCATACTGTGCCTATAGCTGCGCCGACGATAACGGCGAAACCATCACGCATCAATAAACCAATAGCCATCAATGCGATACCAAAGCTTGGTACGGTATTGGTAAGTGGAAGAGGCACACAAACTGATAAAGCCATGATCAGACCCATAAAACCTATAACGTTTGACGCCATGCCTCTTGTGACGAAATCAAGTCGCGGCTTGATCAGAAATTCAATTTTTTCGATCCATGGCTCCGCTGCATCGATAAAGCCTGCGAGCTTTTCACGGGAGATCTCCTGTTCCTTGACTTTGGCCGGAAGCCAGACCACATGCCTTCCCCACGCCTGTTGGGCCGTAAGCAGTACAAGGGGCAGGGCGATAATCAAATTAATCCCGAGCCCCGGCAAAGGCAGAGCGGCAGGCAGGGCAAACAGAAACAGGAAGAAGCCAAAACCTCTTTCATGAAAGTCCGTTAGTAACTGGCCGATAGTGATAGTGTCGCTTTTCAGGCCGTTTTTTATATCGACTAAAAGATCGGAAAGGGCTCTCGTGGTCATTTTTTAAAACCGGTTAATGAGTCTGCTTGATTCTACGCCGTGAATAAGTATGATCACAAGACCAATAATTCCAAAGCGTGCCCCTGTGGCGGAATTGGTAGACGCGCTGGATTCAAAATCCAGTTCCCGTAAGGGAGTGTCGGTTCGACTCCGACCGGGGGCACCACTGTTTTTCCACTAAAATGTTGTATAGTTATTGCAGAATTTTACTGGCGGCTTAACTCGCAGACCAAAATCCCGAAATGCAAAACGGGTCCAAAAATAGTAAGAATCTGACCGGGGAAATAGTTATAGGAGTATCTTGTTATGTTTTATACGCCTCTATCGCTAGCTGGGCGAAAGATGCTGGAAGTGCTTTCTGACGAATTTTCCCATCTAAATAGGCTGTAAATTTAACCTCACCTATATACACTTAGCGGAGCCATCTTCTAAACGCAGCAAGGGCTTATTCAGGGTAACACCACACTTCCTGTGGATTGGAGGCAGATTGCGGAAAATAACTAGGA
>CAZJRT010000180.1:0-4385 GCA_964548445.1 uncultured Pseudobdellovibrionaceae bacterium | reverse complement strand
TTGCTGACCCTGGCGGTCTTCATCTTTATGCCAAGATCCTGGCGCACTACTGTGCCGCCTTCACTTGCGGCTTTGGTAATAGGCACTGCTGCGGGTATTTACTTTTTCAAAGGAGCCCCCGTTCTTGGCGAAATTCCCGCTGGTCTGCCGGAGATTCAGGTTCCAGCTTTTTCGCTGGAAGTTTTACCATCGATGCTCTCTTCAGCGTTGACTTTGGCAATGCTGGGGACGGTGGACAGTCTTCTGACTTCTCTGGTGGCTGATAATTTTACTCGTACCCAGCACCACTCAAACAGGGAATTAGTAGGGCAGGGACTTGGAAATATAATAGTCGGATTAATAGGTGGATTGCCAGGTGCGGGAGCGACCTTAAGAACAGTGGTAAATATCCGGGCAGGCGGACGCACACCGTTATCAGGGATGACCCATTCTCTGGTTTTGCTGGGCTGTGTTTTAGGTCTGGGGTTTCTGGTTGAAGACGTTCCCAAGGCAGTGCTCGCCGGTATCATGCTGAAGGTAGGCTGGGATATTATTGACTGGAGATTCATGCGTCATATCACTCACGCCGGCCCAAAGGCCGATCATCAGGCGATACTGGTAATGATTACGGTTCTGCTGGTGACTGTATTTGTAGACCTGATTATGGCCGTTGCAATCGGTATCATCATGGAAAGTCTTATTACCGCGAAGCATCTGGCTACTCATCAGATCGACGATGTTCACTTTGCTACGGCGGGTGAGCCATCAGTAAGGCATCACAAGCTTTCCGAAGAAGAGGAGAGGATAATCAAGGCTTCACACGGCAAGTTGCTTTTACTCCGCTTCACCGGGCCTTTGAGTTTTGGTACCGCCCGTTCTCTTACTTCGCTTCTTCAGCTGGAATATGATGGATTTAAAGCCGTGGTTATTGATTTCACGGAAACGCGAATGATGGATATCTCAATCATGTTTACGATTGATGATATGATCCGTGACTTTAAAGGCAAAGGAGTCAGGGTTTTTGTTTGTGGCACCAATAACCCTGTGTATAAGGCATTGAAAAATCACAGAATGCTGACCGATATTAATCCACGCAGTGTGTTCAGAAAACGTATTGATGCTCTGAACGAGGCCACAAAGACCTTGTTTCCATTTTACTCCAAAGTGGATGAGCTTAAGCGGATAGTTTGAAGCGCTATAGCATTCTTGGAGGTTTCGGGACGTTTCTCACAGTGTTTACAGCTTTTTCGTGAGGTATGCCAGTTACATCACAAAGATCATCATACCAAAGGATGATGCCTTCCTGTTGGCCATCTTTCGTGGCGGAGAATACTGTTATCGTCATTGAAGTATCAGGCTGATTTGGATCCATAAAAGTATGGGAATCAGTGATAACAATTTCCCATCCTTTTTCAGAACTCATTCTGTTCAGGATTTGTGGGTCAACGTTTATCCTTGCAGTGATTTGGTCAAGTTTGATCCTGTCAGGGTCAAGGGCTTCTTTTATTGCGTTTATCGCTCTGCGAAATTTTTCTTGTAATTTCATGTCCCCGGCGCCGGTTGATCCGGGAGTTTTAACCAGATTATCTTTTTATGTCAATAAAAAGCGGGCTGGAGGAGACTTTTATGGTTGTGGTGGTTCTGGATTATTCGTCGTTTTTCCAGGAGCTTTTTCATAAGGTATTCCGGTAACATCACATAGATCCCGGTACCACAAGGGGCTGCCAACTTTCTGGTCGTTTTTTACAGCTGAAAAATCTGTAACAAAAACAGGAATTGAGGGGTAGTAAGCTCCTATCATGTATTCTTCGTGAACTTGAATATCCCATCCTTTTTTATCACGCATGGCGTCGAGAATATCGGGGTCTACGTCGCAGCCGTTTGTTATGCTTAAAAGAGTATTCCGTTCGGGATCAAAAGTTTCTTTTAATATCCGGACAGCACTGGTGAAAATATCTTTCAAATTCATGTTGTTCCTCCCTTTGAGGGTTTATTAATTTATTACCGCAATTATGTCAACGAAATCATTCTTTATTGTATCTGCCAGTTCTTCTTATGCTAAAAACAAGCGATGTCTGTTATTCCCGGTGAAATCCCTATGAAAGGGAACATTGTTCTGCCAGAAGTTCCAGTAGTAGCCGTATCCGCTGGCGGCGCTTACGTCATGACCAATGATGGCGAGCTTAAGGAGTTGCCGCTAGCGCAGGCCGGAATGACCTTGCAGGGACAAACAGCGATGGTTTGCCATGCTCCGTTTACTCGCGCAAGACTGGGAGTGGAGGAATTATTTGCTTTTGACCTGCTGGAATTATTCGCTTTCGTTCATCCCGGAAAGTTTTGTGTGCCTACTCCACGTGGTCTTGCAAAGGCTTTGGGGTTAGATGATAGCGCTCCGTCAGAAGATCTGCCTTTGATTTTGAATGATTGCGCTGCTGCTATGCTGGATGATTTGCGGGGGCAGCAAAAGGCGGACAAGCTTCTCGAAATAGCCGCTGTTATGGGGCTTCAGGGCAAGGGCTGGCCATGGACGCCATATGTTTTTAGCTCTTTAGGTGAAATTTACGATCCCAAAGAGCCGATATTCGGCAAAAGCGCTCTGAATGTCTGGCGAAGTATGCCCGAATGGTCCGAAGATCCACCGGAACCAAAACCGGCCCACCATTCGGTAACAGGTGAAGAAGCACGCGAAAGGTTAAAAAAGCTATTGGATGCCAGCGCGGAAGCTCGTCCGCAGCAGGTAGAATACGCATCAACGGTAGCTTCTGCTTTCGCTCCCCTAAATGCTCAGGATCTATCTCCGCATGTGGTTCTGGCCGAAGCCGGAACAGGAGTTGGCAAGACCCTTGGTTATCTTTCTCCATCCAGTGTCTGGGCTGAGAAAAACGGCGGAGCAGTCTGGATTTCGACGTTTACCAAAAATCTGCAGCGTCAAATAGAAAACGAACTGGATCGTCTATATCCCGATCAGCAATTAAAAGAAAGTCGTGTAGCGGTTCGAAAGGGCAGAGAGAATTACCTGTGCCTGCTTAACTTTGAAGATATGGCTGCAGGTTCTGCCCTGGCCAGGCATCCGGCTCAGGCTATCGCAGCAGGATTAATGGCACGCTGGATAGAGGTGACAAAAGACGGAGATATAAGCGGCGGCGACTTCCCCGGATGGCTGCCAGGGCTTTTGGGGCATTCCCATACCACCTCACTTTGTGATCGCCGGGGCGAATGTATTTATGGGGCTTGTGACCATTATCACCGCTGTTTTGTTGAGCGCTCGGTGCGAAAAGCCAACCATGCCTCTATCGTTGTCGCCAACCATGCGCTGGCAATGATCCTGACTGCCGACTCTGGTTCGGATAGCGAACTGCCAAAAAGATATGTTTTCGATGAAGGACATCATTTATTTGATGCAGCCGATAGTGCTTTCGCCGGTCATCTGACTGCTCGAGAGACAAGGGATTTGAGAAGATGGCTGCTTGGCGGCGAAGGTGGCCGAAAGAGCCGGGCGAGGGGACTCCATCGCCGGGTTGAGGATCTGGTCACTGGTGATGACAAGGCCGAAGCTGATTTGCAGGCTATCCAGATGGCAGCGCGGGATCTAACCGGCGACGGCTGGAGCAAACGTCTTAAATCCGGCTTGCCTTCCGGGACAACCGAAAGGTTTTTGTACGCTGTTTATGGGCAGGTTTATGCTAGAGCCGATGGTGCTGATGGCCCATATTCCCTTGAGACCCAGACTTTCCCGCTGGCTGACGGGATGATGGAAGCGGCGGTTGAATTAAAGAGATCACTGAAACGACTTTATCAACCACTACAAAGTCTGGGCAAAAGGCTGCGCGAAAAGCTTGCAGATGATCAGGGTGAAATGAGCACCGAAATGCGCAAGCGCATTGAATCTGTGGTTGTTTCGTTGGGACTTAGACAGCTTACAGTTTCGGCATGGATTTCTATGTTGGAGACATTGGAAGAAGCGGAGCTGATCGAAGAGTTTACGGATTGGCTGGAGATAGAACGGATTGAGGGTAATGCCATAGATGTGGGGATGTACCGTCACTATGTAGATCCGATGAGGCCGTTTGCGGGAGCAATAAAAAATCATGCACATGGCATAGTTTTCACATCGGCAACTTTGAGAGATGGCAGCGGAGATGAAGAGCCGGACTGGGCTGTGGCCCGGGAGAGAACTGGAGTTGATTATCTGACTCATGCTCCTGTCTATCTGGCTGCCAGTTCGCCTTTTGATTACGCAGCCAATTCCAGAGTCCTTATTATCAGTGATGTTAAAAAGAATGATCTGGCGCAGGTGGCTGGAGCTTGCAGAGCTTTGTTTGAAGCAGCGGGAGGTGGTGCGCTGGGTTTATTTACGGCGATCCAGCGTCTCCGCGAGGTTCACGGAAGAATTGCGACGGGGCTGG
>CAZJRT010000179.1:0-4457 GCA_964548445.1 uncultured Pseudobdellovibrionaceae bacterium | reverse complement strand
GCATACTTGTTATGAGATAGACCACTGCGGCGCATGGAATTATCAGCAATGATCCCTGACAGGCGAAGCACAGCCACTCGAGGCCCTGGATGCAAGCGCTGTTCTATAAAAGGTAATTTCATGATCTGCCTTATTAAACTTTTTAATTTAGACCAGACTTTTTGTGCTGCCTGTTTAGCTGATTGGGTATCCATCGCGTAAAATCCTCTCTGATTGTTCCGTATAAGAGCCGCTTTCTTCGTGCAAAATTATACCCGGCAGTAACGTGGCCGGTGATCTGTTATCTTTCACTGCTCTAACTATAACCCTTTTTGCGGGTTCTGAAATCCTTGGCCAAAGCGGAATAATCTCTATTTTTCCAAACCGCCGTCCCAGACCCTGAATAATGCGATCAATTGCATCGGCACGATGGATGATTGTAAGACTACCTTTGGATTTTAAATTATAAAACCCCGTATCCAGCCAATCTGAAAGACAGGCAGGATTTTCTTCCTCAATATGCCCCATGCTTAGCGCCTTTCCTTCTCGCGGGGAAGGGGTATGCGCTCCCTGCTCCAGATATGGAGGATTACAGATCACGTGATCAAATCTGCCACCACGATATTTACGAATATCTTCCTTGATAAAATCGCTCAAATCAGACTGGCCATTCTTTCCTGCATTAAAAGCAGCCAGATCTATGCAATCTTGCTGAATATCGACTCCAGTAAGTCTTACCTTACCAATACGAGCCAGTACGCATAATCCTGCACCGCCTACACCACAACCCAGATCCAGCACATTTTGCCCCTCCTTCGCCGGGCAGGCAGCAGCCAGCATCACGGAATCAAGCGAAGTCCGGAAACCGTTGTCAGGCTGGCGCAACCAGACCCGCTTTCCGAGAACATATATGTCATTTGCTTCAGACATGGTTTGTTATTAGCCGGGAAGCGGAGAAAAATCTAATTTTTTCTGTTGGAAGCACAATCCGGGCACTATTGCCGGAGGAAGCAAAACCTGTTTTAACTCTGTTATGAGCATGAAAACTCCGATATCTAACCCGCTCGAAAACCTTTCAACCTTGCTTCACGAAGATATGGAGCAGGTGAACAGCATAATACTTGGCAAATTATCCTCAGAAGTCGATGTTATTCCGCAGGTCGCTCGCCATCTGATAGCCTCTGGGGGCAAAAGGATAAGGCCCTTGCTGACACTGGCAACTTCCCGGATGTACGGCGATGAGAGTGATCGTCCTTATCGGCTGGCGGCTTCAGTTGAATTCATTCATACCGCAACTTTGCTGCATGATGATGTAGTGGATGAAAGCTTTGAGCGTCGCGGAAAAGCTTCGGCGAACGCCGTTTTTGGCAATCAGCTGAGTGTTCTGGTCGGGGATTTTCTTTTCTCTAAAGCTTTTCAGTTAATGGTCGAAGATGGCTCGCTGGAAGTGCTCCGGATTTTATCGGATGCTTCAGCAATCATAGCTCAGGGCGAAGTGATGCAGCTGATGGCCGAGGGCAATCTTGATATTTCATTTGAAGACTACGAACAGGTTATAAAATCGAAAACCGCAGCCCTGTTTGCAGCTGCATGCGAAATTGGCCCTGTAATTTCCGGTCGTGGAGTTAATGCCGCCGAAGCCATGTGCAGCTTTGGACTAAACCTTGGTATCGCCTTTCAGATTGCCGATGATATTCTTGACTATAATTCCAATAGCGAAACCCTGGGCAAGTCGATTGGCGATGATTTCCGCAAAGGTAAAATGACTGCCCCCATAATTCTGGCGTTATCAAAAGCGGATAATGAAGAACGCGAGTTCTGGAATCGCACCTTAGTTGAACTTGATCAAAGCGAAGAAGATTTCCTAAAAGCACAGAACATTCTGCAACGGCACGGTTGCTATATATCCGGTATGTCTATAGCCAACAGATATGCCGATCAGGCTCTGATCAATCTGGAGCACGCGCCTCCCGGCGAATTGCGGGAAGCGCTTAAATCATTAGCTCGCTTTACTGTAAGCCGGGATCACTGAGCGACTTCATGGCGCAGGTGAACCGTAGTTATCATCAACAAACTGTCTGGTGATAAATACTTTCCCGCTGGAAGAATTTTTTCCAATGGAAAGGGCGTCAAATGTTTGTCCTTTTTTAGTGGTCATATCCTGCCAATGTTCGCGAACCGAAGCGGAAATATCAAAGTACACTTCCATTTCCTCTTTGCTGGGTCCATCCCAGTCATTAGGAGGATCGCCATAGTGGAAACCACAAATATCGGCCCATCGAACCAGATCATCTGCCGGAAGCCTGCCTTCCCACATCAATAAGGAAGTCAGCTTTTCCTGTTTATCCTTATCGGATATCCCTGCTTGCAAGGTCTTTTGCATAGCCGCCGCAAGATCTACTTTTTCTGTAAGGGCCTGAATCTCCAAAACATCTTTTTCACGGTAATGCTCTGCAGGCAGAGAACGCAAATAATCATGATCATTCAAACGGGTTCCAAGAGCGGCAGAGTCCAGCCTGGTGCGCGGATTTTTGTCTCCGCTCATTTGCTGATACATGTCATACCCGTACGAACCGGAGCCGCCCTCGTCACTTGTCAGTGCCAGATAGCGTTTCCAGGCCTCCTGATCACGACTCGCCTTAATTAACGTTTCTATCCTGGAAGGATTTTGCACGAGGTTTTCTGCAAGCGCATTTGCCAGATCACGTCTGACGTCTGCACTATTTTGTACCGCCAAGTGAGTCAAATTGTAAAAATCACTTGAACTTAAAACCTGACAGTCTTTAAGCGGAGCCTCTACATGACGTACTTCTTGACCTGCATTTCGAACCTTATTTGCGGCTTTTTCAGAAATAGCCTGATACCAGCCATCACTAGCCGCTACTAAAAAATCTCTTCTAATCTTATTCTTTGGCATAAAAACACCCTCTTTTTATTAATATTTAGCTGCTTTTTACCATAACCTTATTAATGGGTCAAATATTATACCAGCATAGAACCCATGCTCTATAAACATAACAATGCCTTAAAAAAACAATGTTTCAATTTTTATTTAAACGAAGAAATGCTATTCCGCTTTTTTTACATTTAACGTAGTAAGAGGCATGATCTACTACTGTTTCTTCTTCGATAAGCTGATCGTTTTTATTAAGGTCTAAGCCATATAGACTTGTCTTTACCCCATAGCTCAATTTTTTCGAACAAGGGGATTTGTCCTCACAGGCGAAATTTTCCAGATAACAAAATATTCAGGTTTTTTTGATGAAATCAGTGAACATATTAGAACCAGCAGCAAATCTACCTGAAGTGAAGATATTACCCATGTGCCCGGAATGGACCCTGCTAAAACTGGCGCGCCCGAGAGGATTCGAACCTCTGACCTTTGCCTCCGGAGGGCAACGTTCTATCCACTGAACTACGGGCGCAAATATAAGTGTGCTCCTGTTTAACCATTACAGGCGTCTAATTTCAATTATTTTCATGAAAAGGACGGGATTAATCTTTCTTGCGGAACTGATCCAGCGAGACTACTTCGCCTGTTTTTTCGCTAGTTGGCTTTTTCTTCGGCTTCTCATCACCCTCCACTTCACCTTCCTCAGCCAGCTCCAGCAGATCTGTCTCGTCGATCTCATCGCCAAGCGGCTGGAATTGCAAAGCAAAATTTACTGAAGGATCAGCAAATATACTGATGGCACTGAGTGGAATGGTAAGCCTTTCAGGCACGTTGTTAAATGACAGGGTCACACTCATTTTTTCCTGATCTACAGACAAATCATAAAACTGGTATTGAAGTACAATTGTCATCTCTCCAGGATAGCGCTCCCTTAAGTATTCGGGAATATCAACCCCTGGGTAATCAGTCATGAAGGTAATATAGAAATGATGGTCGCCGGGAAGTCCGCCTTCCATAACTTCTTCAACCGCCTGACGGACCACTCCGCGCAGTGCACCTTCAACCATTTTATCGTAACGTAGAGCTTCTTCTTTTGCTGTCATAACTCACTACTAAAACGTCGGCAGAATAAAATCAAAACAATTTGTCAGCCGCGTATCCCTTACTCCAGAAAACTATATCAGGTTAGTTATAATGACAAACACCCCGCTTTGCGAAAATTTTCTAATGAATACACAATCTCTCAACAAATAAAATTTGCCATAATTTTTATTCAAACGGGTTGACAGCACTTTTCTGGCATACTATACTTGCATAAGAGGTATGCGAAATATGCATGAAGCGGTAATAAAATACATATCATTCGATGAACGAGTCTTCCGGAACGGGCCTGTGCTTCTGGATGATGGTATTTATAGCCACATGCTTATGCCTGATGATGAAGAACTGCTTCCGATTATGAAGGGCCTGAAAGAAGACGAGTATACTCTTTTTGTTTCAGCCTCTGATAACTGCGGTAGAGTTGCTTTGGAGTTTTCATTATTTTCTTCTGATCATAATCTTGCAAGGCGGGAGACCGTTTCAC
>CAZJRT010000178.1:0-4483 GCA_964548445.1 uncultured Pseudobdellovibrionaceae bacterium | reverse complement strand
AGCGCCACTTTATATCAGGATGAAATAAAATCAGTTCTGACAGATTTATCTGAAAGCTGGGGACAACTAAAGAGTGGGCAAAAAGAAAATGAAGAGGAGCTTGATAAGTTTTACAATTATGCTAATCAGGTAAAAGATCTGGCTGCTACTTTCTGCTACCCTCTGATGCAGCATTTCGGCCTGTCTTTAAGGGAATTTATCGAAGTAATAGATCTGAAAAGATCTCAACACCATATAATAGTTCAGGCTCACGTCGATGCCATGTGGGCTGTCTACCATGGTGGAATAAAAGATCATGGCGACAAGAACGCAGAAGAATTGAAGCTGATCGTTTCAAAGGCTATAGAAAAATACAGTTAGAATTTTTATGAAATATAAAGATGGAAATATATAATGGCAGTTAATTTTGGAAAACTATCGGTGCTGATAGTTGAAGATAACAAAGCAATGAAAGATCTGATTGTTTCAATACTCGATGGCCTTGGTGTTGGCAGTATATATACTTCGGATAACGGCAACTCCGGCTTTCATTCCTTTCGCAATCATAACCCCGATATAGTTATCCTTGACTGGGAAATGCCCAGCCGTAACGGCATTGAGTTAACTAATGAGATACGGCGAAATCCGCTTTCTCCAAACAGAATGGTACCCGTTATTATGCTGACAGGTTATTCTGCCCCCAAACGGGTGGCCCAGGCGCGTGACAGCGGAGTGACAGAATTTCTGGCCAAGCCCTTTACTGCTGAAGCCCTGATAAACCGCGTAGCATATGTAATCAATAAGCCGCGTGATTTTGTCGACTATTCTGATTATTTCGGCCCCGACCGGAGACGCAGGAAACCCGAGAACTATAGTGGCCCTTTGCGCAGAAAATCTGATAGAGTTAATGTCGGCTTTAGTAAATAAACACAAGTAAAGTACAGATCTCATGGAAGAACAAAGAGAAGCCAAAATTTATAAAGCAAACAAAATGCTGCAGGCGAAAGTCGGCGTTGGCAAAATAGAAAAGGAAAAAGTCGAGGTTTGCCAGCAAAGAATTAATGAGAACAATACCGACTTTGAGCCTATGGCCAAAGAATTCCTCGATGAGCTGCTGGAAGCTGTCAAAGTGGCTCAAAGCGGGAAACATGATTTGCAGGAATTGCGCCAGCACGTCACCCAGCCTGTGATGCAATTGAAAGCTAATGGCGCCATGTTTGGCTACACTCTGATTGGAGATCTGGCAAATATTATGCTGAGCTTTCTGGAAGGCGTTTCTCGTATTGATGATGATATCATCTCGATTATTGCGGCTCATCACACCACTTTAACTGCAATTGTTAAGAACAATATGAAAGGCGACGGCGGCGAGCACGGCAAAGCCATGAAAAATGAACTTATGAGTGCCTGCAGACGCTACATGGAAAAACGAGCCAAACAACGTCAGGCATAAGGTTTTTGTTAATCCCTGGAGGCAAAAACCGTTGAACACCATGTGTCTACTTCGGATGAATTGTACCCGCTGTTGGCATATGCTTCACATAGTACATCACCGCCTCTACGACCATCAATCGTTGTATCATATTTCCAGTAATTGACCCCGAACTGCTCGGCGCAATATTCCCACATGGTTTCTTTTTTGAAGCTTGCTTTTATAACGCCAGTTTCTTCCTTGCTGAAAGATCCTGGCTGCGCCAGTTCCTCGGCGACAAAACTCTGACATCTTGTTATTGCCATCTTCACTTTTCTGTCGATGCTCTCCTGAGTTTCCCAGAGACTGCTGATACTGGATACCGGATCATGGCTCGCTCGTTTGATACTGCTAATATCAACACTGGTAACAGTGATGCTGAGTACAGCAAAGGCCAGCATGACCAAAAAGAACGCAAGATGCATCTGCCGGAATATAAACTGAAAAATATCCGGCATTACTGCCACGGCCATAGCGGCAAGACCAACGATAAGCGGAATTAGTAACAAACAAAGATCATTTCCCATAACACCATTATGCAGCAAAACCTTTTATAAGTTATTGATTTTCTGGCATCTTTTCTTCTTATTAATTACGAATATGAATAAATTTTTGTCTAAATTTTCTAATATATTACTTATCTGCGATTCGCAGTTTTTGAAAGTATCACTCTTAGCTTCGCTTCGAGCTGTGTAGTTGAAAAAGGTTTTGCTATATAGGCTGTCACGCCTGAAGATTTCGCCTCAATCACCGAACTCTGATCCGAGCGACCGGTGACCATCATAAAAGGAAAGCTCGGATCAACTGTCCTGAGCTGACGTAATAATTCAACTCCACTCATTCCAGGCATATTCCAGTCACAGATCACCACGTCAATAAAGTCAAATGCCGTGTCCATGAACTGTAATGCCTGACTGCCATTTGCCGACTCGAAAATCTGGGTAATGCCTAATTCCCCTAACATGTTTTTGATCATGGCTCGTGTGTCAGCCTGATCTTCCACGAGAAGAACTCGCATATCGGCGATCTCAGCTTTTGACATGGCAGTCGGTTTCCTCCCTGATTATTTGTCTTCCATATTATTTACAAACTGGTAAATCCGGAAAAACAGGTCACGTTCATTGATAGGCTTGGGAAGCAACACTGAATTTTCAGGCAGTTCAAATCTCGCCATTTGCCCGCCGGATGGGTAACCGCTCATAAAAATCACTTTAGTACAGGGACGAAGGCTCCTGAAGAGTTCTGTAAGACGTATACCATCGAGTTCCGGCATAATGACATCGGTAAGCAGGATATCTATTTCCCCCTCGTAACTGTCCTGAACAGCCAGCGCCTCGTTACCGTTAGAAGCCTTTAAAACACTTATCCCCTGACGCTCGAGCAAATCAGCCACCAGTGCCAGAAGATCCGACTCATCCTCAACTACCATAATGGTATAGCCTTCAAACGACAGGCTGGAAATATCCTCAGGTGTACCATCGATTTTCTTGCGCAATTTCTTGTGAGATATGGGCAAGTAGATGGCCATTGACGTCTTTTCTCCCGGAGTGGATTTTACATCAATAAAGCCCTTCATCTCTTTTACCAGTCCATAAACCATCGACAAACCTAGCCCTGTCCCTTTGCCCGGCTGCTTTGTAGTAAAGAATGGCTCAAAGATTCTTCCGCGTATCTCTTTTGGTATTCCCTCACCGTCATCTTCAACAGTAATACGGGCATACGGAATATTGCGACTTTCTTCCGGTATGATCAGCGGCAATTCATCCGCGACGCAGCGTGCAACAGAGATATTGATAAATCCACCTTGCGGCATGGCATCTTTTGCATTCACAACAAGATTCATAAGAATATTTCCGATAGCGTCAGGCGCACACTCGACATGAATCTGTTCCGATGGCGTTTCCAGATTCATCATTACAGATGCATCGGTAAGAGCTTTCAGAAGAGTAAACTGATCACTTACAAGTTCTGCGAGATCGATAACTACATCAGTTATTACTTTTTGCTTGCCAAATGTAAGCAATTGTTTGGTAATTCCTGCACCTCTTTGTACAGAAGATCGGACCTTGTTGAGATAATCCATGACATCGCTTTTGCGCTGGTCACTACATGCGGCGAGAGCCATACGGCTATAGCCGTCTATTATCGACAGAAGATTATTAAAATCATGTGCTACGCCGCCGGCAAGCTGCCCGAGGGCCTCCAGTCTCTGAGACTGGATGAGTTCAGCCTCTCTGCGTTTTCGCAATGTAACGTCGGTCTGAATACCGATAAACAGATCAAGCTGCCCGTCTTTATCGTATACTGGAGAAACCTGAAAAGAGCTCCAGTAGTATCGACCATCTATTTCACTCTCCAGTTCGAGGTCTGCCTGATCTTCATCTTCAATACATTCAGACAGATGGTCGTATAAATGCAAATGGCCTAACGCCTCCATAATAAAGCGCCAGTCGTTTCCTATAATTTCTTCTCTTGGCAAGCCGACCTGATCGGCAAAATAATCATTCACGAAAACGACAGGATTTCCTGGCTGCAAAGAATCACTCACAATGATGCCGCTATTGGTAGCCTCGATAGCAGCAACCATTTGACTGTTAGCCTGTGCCAACAGCTGGAGCTTTTGTTCCTGCTGGCGGCTATGAGAGATGTCAATAAGGGTAACAACCGTGCTGCCTCCTTTATTGTTCTGAACCTGTACCAGACATAACCTGCCCTTGCCCCAATTTATAACTTCGTTAAACCCTGACGAGAATTCTCGCAAAGAAAGAGATTTATCCAGAACATTTCTGGTGCTGTCATCCAGATCAATTCCATGGTCCTGCATATAAATCAGCAGTTCCCGCAGATTGGCAGGCTTGGCATGTTTGGTGTCGAAAATAGGCAGGTATCTTGCTGCCCGGGAGTTGTGCATACGGTATCGGCCTTCTGCATCAAAAATAACTATGCCATTGACAGAAGATTCAATGGCATCGTCAAGCATCGACATTGCACTTTCGTGCTTCAATCGAGCTTTTCTGAAGCTGGCATATACAA
>CAZJRT010000177.1:0-4622 GCA_964548445.1 uncultured Pseudobdellovibrionaceae bacterium | reverse complement strand
TTACTTCTGCTGCGGTAATATCAGCCATATTTTTTTTCCTCTTAATAGTAAATTGATCAGCTTTCCCAATTAACCCTGGGCAGCTTTTTTTACTTCTTCTTCGACTTCCTTGGCTTTAACTTCTTCCCCTTAAGCTTTTTCCTTGACTTCATCTGAAGTCTGCACAGGAATGTCGACCTTAACTTCTTCTCCTGCACCCATATCGTGACCGATAGCTTCCATTTCCGCCTGTCTGCCATCCAGCCCAGCGGCTGATACCAGTTCCAGATAAAGATCTATGGCACGCAATGCATCATCGTTACCGGGAATCGGGAAATCAATACCAGCCGGATCGCTATTAGTATCGATAATGGCGAAAACAGGAATTCCAAGCTTGTTGGCCTCTTTAACGGCCAACTCTTCCTTGTTTGTATCAATAATAAACAAAGCATCAGGCTGTCCGCCCATTTCTTTGATCCCGCCGATGGAAAGCTCCAGCTTGTCTCTTTCGCGGCTTAGCATAAGAAGTTCTTTTTTTGTAAAACCTTTAGCTTCGCCTGAAAGCTGTTCTTCCAGTTCACGCAAACGAGCAATCGAATGCGAAATAGTTTTCCAGTTGGTCAGCATGCCACCAAGCCAGCGGTGATCTACATAATACTGTCCGCAACGTTTTGCTGCATCTTTGATTTTATCCTGTGCCTGACGTTTCGTGCCAACAAACAGGATCCTTCCGCCTTTGGCAGAAATGTCACGGAGCTGACGCAGTGCCTGATCCAGCATCGGAACAGTTTGTTGCAAGTCAAGTATATGAACGCCGTTACGAACACCGAAGATATACGGCTTCATTTTAGGGTTCCAGCGACGTGTGTGATGTCCAAAGTGAACGCCTGCTTCAAGTAATTGGCGCATTGAAAATTCTGGCATAGCCATTGGTATATTCTCCTTTACCGGTTAAACCTCTGCAGAGCTGTGATTGTCCTTTATAAACAACACCGGAAGGGATTTTTGACTGAAAGAAACCCCTTTTGGACTCTGCATGTGAATTTAGTCAAATCAGTCGGGCGCTACGATTACATTTATTACGCATTCTTTGCAAGGAAAAGCTTACGCACCCGGCCAAAAAACTTACCTTTCTGAGCCGGTTTATGCTTACCTGAGATTTTTGGGGCCTTGTCATCTATCTCCAGCACCTGATCAATAGGTCTTCTGTCTGAAAATCTAGGCTTTAAACCATAACCAATACGCAAAATAATTTGTGCTCTGCCGGGATGCTTGATTTCATCATGTAGCCTGATACGCAAATCCGGTGTTTCACATGCCTGGTTAAGTGTAGAAACAGAAATTCCTTCGGTCTGTGCTCGTAGCCACAGTCTTTGCAATGCCTGTCCGGCATATAAACGTTCTAAATCACCACCGGATCTACTGCCAAGAACAGCAATCACAGGAGATCCCGCATCCAGCTCCTTATCATCAGCAGGGCGCCTGTTATCTACCTCAAACCGGCGGATAGCAAATGGCCCCATGGTATTCATCACATCATCATAGGACAGATGCTCCTGAGGCAAACCATCACCGGAAACCATACGCCGGGGGTGGATCCAGCCTGCCAGTTCACGTCGGAACTTTTTCTGGCTTGTTTGAATATGGTCCCCTTCGGCTGTTAAACGTATTAAAAGTTTTTTTTCAACAGGATCAGGAAGGTGCAGCCATGCCCCCTCTTCGGCCACTTCGGATTTTAAAAGCCGAAGAAGATCTTCAGAAACCTCTCTTTCGGAAAAAGTCCCCCGGTTTCCATGACGGCAGGTAATAGCCTGAAACAATTCTTTAACTGTTATCACAGGCTCCTTCTCCTCTCCCATTTTGACTTTGGCCATGAGATCTGGATCGTTCGGATCAGGCAGAAGCTCAGTAGTTTCTGCATAGCCGAAAGCCTGAACAGCCAGACGCAGGTTAAATAAAGCTGAACCGCAGGCGATCACAAGCTCACGATCTTCTGGATCAATAACAGGCAAGCCGTAGCGCCTGTCAGCATAGAGATAAACCGTGTTGCCGCGAACAGCAAAGTGCCATGGCTGAGAATTGTAGGTCGAAGGTGCAAGAACCGCATAACGGACACAAAATGCCAGTTTTTCCGATACATTACCTCCACCGGGAAAGTCAGCTTCCTTGATATTCCATGCTTCGGGTTTATTTACCATGACCTGCGATCCTGAAAAGTTATATGATTAATCCTTTTACTAGCTACGGAATAATTGTCAATTAAACTAGCCGTCCATTAAACTTCCTGTATACGTGAGATACCAGCTTCCCTGTGAATTACATTTCTGGATTCTGCACTGAAATTCCATCTTCCGGGAATGTCTATTTCCACGCACTCATTTTCAAAGGCATCAACCAGCAAAGTCACTTTAATTCGCCCCTCGCCTTCGGATTGCAAAAGACTGTGAAGTTTTCGTATTGCGTCCGAATTAGATATTTCCAGACGAATTCCCTGCAAGTTTCTTTCCAACCGCTCGTCAAGTACTTCTACATTTTGAGCTGTATATCGCACCTGGTCTTCACGTTGCTCGGCACTGACATTTAGTAAAAGTGTTTGTCCCGGCTCCAGATAACTGCGAGCCTGTGCCAGTATCTCCGAAAACAGAGTAACTTCAAAAACGCCTGTTGGATCAGAGATTTGCAGAAAAGCATATTTTTTACCGGATCGGTTGGATACTTTTTCCTGCTTTTTGATAAGTACACCAGCCATCTTGCAAATCAATACGCTTTGCCCGGCAAGATCTTGCTCAACTTCGGCAACGCTTTTAACCCCGAGACGTTTTAACTGTTCTTCTTTAGTATCAAGAGGATGCGCTGATATATAAAATCCTACAGCGTCAAACTCTCTTTGCAACTCTTCAAGTGGATACCAGGGAGGAACATCCTTGATCTCTAATGCATTTGCGTCAGGAAAACTGCCGCCACCAAAAAGGCTGTTCTGCCCACTCTCGCGTTCATTGGCCAGCGAATGGGCATGTGCAAGAATAGTGTCAATTCCTCCCAGCATTTTGGCTCGATTACGCTCAATGCTATCGAAAGCGCCTGCACATATCAGCTTTTCAATCTGTCTACGGTTCATGATTTTGGCATCAATACGGGTGGCGAAATCTCCCGGGTTTTTAAACTGACCGTTAGAATCTCTCTCTCTAACAAGGTGTATCATTGCCTGTTCGCCAACACCTTTAATTGCGGCCAGAGCATAACGGATAGCTTCACCTTCTACATTAAATTCCGGTCCTGAATTATTGATATCAGGGGGTAAAAGATCAATACCAAGTGATTGGAGATCCTGTTTAAAAATACTGAGCTTATCTGTATTGTGCATGTCCAGTGTCATGGAGGCAGCCATAAACTGAACAGGATAGTTCGCCTTGAGCCAGGCGGTCCAATATGCGATAACGGCATAAGCCGCAGCATGGGACTTGTTAAATCCGTAACCGGCAAATTTAGCAAGTAAATCGAAGATTTCGTTCGCACGAGTTTCATCAATACCACTATGGTCATTAGCACCTTTGACGAACTTGATACGCTCGGCGTCCATAGCTTCCTTGATCTTCTTGCCCATTGCCCGGCGTAACAGATCGGCGCCGCCAAGCGTGTATCCTGCCAGTATCTGCGCACATTGCATGACCTGTTCCTGATAGATCATGATGCCGTAAGTTTCTTCCAGGTAAGGTTTGAGCTTTGGATGATGATAATCAGGCTCCACCCGACCTTCCTTACATTCGATGTAGAGAGGTATGTTGTCCATTGGCCCCGGACGATACAAAGCTACAAGAGCGATAATATCTTCAAGCCGATTGGGTTTCATCTTACGAAGAGTGTCGCGCATCCCTGCGCTTTCAAGCTGAAATACGCCGGTTGTTTTTCCATCGGTCAGCAATTTGTAAGTATTATCATCATCAAAAGGAATCTGGAGATAGTCTATTTTCTGACCTGTAGTTTCATTAATAAGATCAACTGCTTTTTGAATTACAGTCATGGTCTTAAGGCCCAGAAAGTCGAACTTAACCAGCCCTGCCTGCTCGACAAATTTCATATTGAATTGGGTGACCGGCATATCGGAGCGAGGGTCACGATAGAGCGGCAGAAGCTTGTCCAGCTCACGGTCGCCAATAACCAGACCTGCAGCATGGGTAGAAGCATGCCTGTACAAGCCTTCCAATTGAAGCGCAATAGTAATCAGCTTGTCAGTAGTCTCGTCTTTATCCCGCTCAGCGCGGAAATCCGGATCCTGCTGCAACGCCTCTTCAAGTGTCAAGGGATTGGCAGGATTATTTGGTATCATCTTGGCAATTCGGTCTACCTGGCCGTAAGGCATTTGAAGGACACGCCCGACATCCCGCACAACAGCTCGAGCCTGAAGTTTACCAAAGGTGATAATTTGGGCAACTTTGTCATGCCCGTAACGATCCTGAACGTAGCGGATCACTTCTTCGCGCCGGTCCTGACAGAAGTCGACATCAAAATCAGGCATGGATACCCGTTCCGGGTTTAGAAAGCGCTCAAACAGAAGATTGAACCGCAAAGGATCAAGGTCCGTTATCTGTAATGCCCAGGCAATAACCGAGCCTGCACCGGAACCACGCCCCGGCCCAACGGGT
>CAZJRT010000176.1:0-4664 GCA_964548445.1 uncultured Pseudobdellovibrionaceae bacterium | reverse complement strand
GGTATAGACCCTGGCGGCAGGCCTTCCCGGAATTCGGTAGTCTTCTTGCCTTCCTTAAGGACAATAATGTCTTTGCCCACCAGATCCATGCGGCGGACGTGGCTATCCAGGTTTATGCGAACAACAGGCCAGTTAATACGCGCCGCTACTTGTTCGATGTGGGTTGATTTACCAGTGCCGTGATATCCCTGAATTATAACGCGCCGGTTAAAAGCAAAACCTGCCAGAATGGCTAAAGTTGTGTCAGGGTCAAAATGGTAGGTTTTGTCTATTTCAGGAACGTTGGCATTATCTTCCCTGAAGCCGGGAACTTCCCAGTCAACATCGATTCCAAAGACTTCCCTGACACTATATTTTGTATCCGGGATAGTCGTATATTTGCCCTTGCTCTTAATGTGAGTGATATCGAATGAGGCCGACATCGGCTCCCTTTCTTTATCCAGATCCTCAATTTCTTTGCCAATCATATTATTTCTTTATTTTTTCATATTTATCATAGGCCAGTCTCAGGATTGTATAGGCCATATTGATGCTTTTCAAAGTTTCTTCAGCCTTCGGGTTGTTCGGATTGTGATCCGGGTGATACATCTTTGCCAATACTTTATATTTGGTCTTTATATCCTGCATGGTCAATGGTGGAGAAAGCCCCTTTATGGCCATGGCCTCGAATTAAGGTGAATTTTGATAGCTTGGAGGCAGCCCCTGCTGTTTGGTTTTTGGTCTTTCTTTCTCAGTGAATTGATATGCTTGCCACGCCCGGTCTTCGAGGATTCTGTGAATGTCCCCGTTTACTCCATATTTCCACGTAGGGCGATCCCCGTACATGCTGCGAAGCATAAAGTCTTCAACCTCTATGGAAGACATTCCCGAGAAATAATCCCAGGCGCGGTTGTATTCCTGAATATGTTCGAGGCAAAAATTATAATAATCTCCCAGTGACCGGTCTTTGGGGGCTCGATATCCAGCTTCCGCATTGCATCCAGGCATGTCGCAACAGCGGATCGTGGTTCTGATTTCCGCCGGTTTATCCTCGAATTCTGCCGATCCTCTTTTCAGTCTTATTTTAGGCATAAGGTTTTCAATATGTGTTTAGGCGAAAGTTTTCAAGATTATATTGTACATAATAAACCTGAAAATTCAGGCTATAGCTGTTTTTTAAAAAATGAAAGAAATACGAGGGTATGCTGAGTGGTTAAGAGAGGCAAAAGTATATAAAAGAAAAAATAAATACATACAAAAGGTTAAAGGATTAGCTTGAAAATCCTTCGGTAGAGGTTGTTATTATGGCTTGCCGTATATCAGCGAAACACTAAATTAGAAAAGGTTTGTATCCAGTCGAATGTACTAGAAATTATTCATATAGTTCAAGATGTTAGTTTACAAGCAGAGCGCGCCTTAAACCAGAGGGTGCATCCTGTAGAGCCTACCATGGGTTGTTATTGTCTTTACAAGCACATTGATTCTTTCGTATAACTGAGGCTCAAAAGTAATTTGGCGGCAGCCACTAGTAGTAAGGGAGCAAACTAAAATGAGTGAAATATTTGACGACTCTACCTCCGGAGAGGCCAAGAGCTCGCTTATAAGTAGAAACATTACCGTGATGGGGAGGCGTACTTCAGTAAGGCTGGAGCCTGAAATGTGGAACGCTTTGAAGGAAATCGCCAAGAGAGAAAAATGTACAATACATGATATATGTTCGCTGATCCACGTGCGTAAGGGGAAGCATTCATCTCTGACTGCCGCTATACGTGTTTTTCTGATGCTGTATTTTCGATCAGCCGCTACAGAGGAGGGTCATATCAGGGCGGGCCACGGTCGTTTTGAGAGCATGATTGAAAGGGCAAGGATTTCTCATAACGGCTCTATGGTCGGCAACAGTAACAACCGCCATTATTTCAGTAATTACACACAAAAATCAGAGCAAAGAATTGGTGGAGATAGCAGCTACGGCTAATTCATCAAATATTCTCTTTAATAATGGGAACGCCTTATCAAGACCTGCCCATGGCAAGAAACTTTTTACGGCGTTCCTGCTTGATCTGTTCAGAATCCCAGGGCATTAAGCTTCTTAGCGCAGCATCAATTTTGACGCCGGTTCTCTGAATGGTTTCCGTACGGTTTCTATGAGCGCCGCCAAGTGGTTCTTCAATAATTCCGTCAATAAGTTTCAGATTTTCCAGATCCTGAGCGGTTAATTTTAGCGCTGTTGCGGCTTCATTGGCCTGAGCAGCACTACGCCATAGAATGGAAGCGCAGCCTTCTGGAGATATAACCGAATAAATTGAATGTTCCAGCATATATATGCGATCTGCTACCGATATGGCGATTGCACCACCAGAGCCTCCTTCACCGATTATAACAGTAATAAAAGGTGTGCCAGTGTGCAGGCATGATTCAATTGATTTGGCGATAGCCTCGGACTGTCCTCGTTCCTCGGCACCAACACCAGGATAAGCCCCGGCCGTGTCGACGAGTGCGATGACTGGTAGTTTAAAATGATCTGCCATTTGCATCAGGCGTTGTGCCTTGCGATAACCTTCGGGTCTGGCCATACCAAAATTGTGACGTATACGGCTATCGGTATCGCTGCCTTTTTCATGCCCCATAACAACGCAGGATATGCCATTAAAGCGTGCAAGGCCGCCTAGAAGTGCGGGGTCTTCAGCATAAAGCCGGTCTCCGGCCAAGGGGGTGAAATCATTAAATAGAGTGCTCACATAGTCAAGAAAGTGAGGGCGGTCCTGATGCCGGGCAACCTGTACTTTCTGTGATGGTGATAGCTTGCTGTATGTCTGGCGTAAGAGCCGGTCGGCCTTAACCTGCATACGGCTGATTTCTTCAGCAATATTAACATCACCGGAGCTGCTGACATTGCGTAGCTCGGTGATTTTACCTTCAAGCTCAAGTATAGGTTTTTCGAATTCCAGTTGGCTCATTCTCTCACACACATCGTAAGTATAATAAAAAGGGAGGTTATCAATAAAACCTCCCTTTCCCAAGTATAAATAACGTATCGATAATTTACCCGTTACTGATTATTTCTGATCAGTGCCGGTTTTTGAAAGCGGATGGCTTTCTTCGACCGTTTTTTTCAGCTTCTCGCCGACAATATGAGTATAGATCTGGGTTGTTGCAATATCTGCGTGACCGAGCATTTTTTGTACTGACCGTAGATCTGCACCCCGGCTCAGCAGATGCGTGGCAAATGCGTGACGCAAAATATGTGGGCTAACACGGTCGGAATCAATTCCTGCCGCGCGAGACAAATCTTTCAGTAGCTGGGCAAAACGCTGGCGGGTAAGGTGCCCGCTGTCTGAAGTGCGAGAGGGGAACAGCCATTTGGCCTGGCGACTGTTTTTGTCTTCGGCACTATAGAAGTTATTCCTTACGGCAAGATAATTCTTCAGAGCTTGTTGGGCCGGTTCGGAAAGTGGAACCATTCTTTCGCGACCACCTTTGCCACTAATCATCAGGAATTGGTTGTCTTCGCCGATCGCAGATAGAGGCAAGCCAACCAGTTCCGATACTCGAAGACCGGTAGCATAAAGCATCTCTAGCAGGCATACCAGACGCAAGCTATCATTGCCGCCACCCTGGGCCGCCGTCTCAATGAGGGTGGAAACTTCTGATTCGCTTAAGGTTTTAGGAAGAGTGCGACCTTGTTTCGGACTGTCGATTGTAGAAGTAGGGTCGTCTTTGCGGATGTTTTCGGAAACAAGATAACGATAAAACTGTCTTAAAGCTGATAATCTTCTGGCGACGGTGCGAACCGCAATCTGGGCACTTCCTTCGCCTTTAGTATGAGTTCTTTCGCTTAAATCTTTTAAATATGCTTTGAGATCATCCGTCGTTGCCTTGTCGATATCGGTATTGCGTTTGTCTCGTAAATAAAGACTGACATCAGCAATATCTCTCCAGTAAGCATGTCGGGTATTGGTGGCTGCTCCTCTTTCTGAGGACAGCATATCCAGAAACGAATCCACCAGTGGGTGGAGTTTCGGTTTTGCCATAGGCGGACGACCGGGACGTGCCATTTTTATATTTCTCCTTCTATTAATCCATTAAGCCCAAAGTCGCTTCGATAGCGACATTTCGAGCCGCAGTATTTTGCCCCACAACGCTCAATCCCTTGATCAACTGTCGAACCAGACCGGGAAACATAATAGCTGGTTCCATGTTTCTCAGAGCGATTGCGCTGAAAAGTATTTCCCCTCCCAGAAGTTTGTTATTAAACGACTGGTCAAGGTAGTCCAAAAGAGTAACAGATGGCATTACATAATCTTTGCCGAAAGTCAACCCCTTTTGTTTTTCATAAGCACTGCCTGTTTGTACACGAACTTCATGGTTTATGTCAAGAGCATTGATAACCGCTCCTAAAAACACCATATCCTCATCCTTAAGATTTTCTGAATTATTTTCAAGTAAAACATCCAGATTGTCTGAACTATCCATAATTAATGTAACAATTAAAAGTAGTGTACCGTTCCTGGCGGCTTGTCTGTCATCGGATTTTGCAAGTCTGGCAAGTAACTCTATCCATGGTTTTTCAACTTCCAGAGCGGAATGAAAGAAGATCGTCATTGCCTTTGTCAGTGATTTTAGAGGTATATCCGGTGACGGCTCGGAGTCCTTGAGCATCTGCGCAAAAGGCAGTAGTGCAGGCC
>CAZJRT010000175.1:1086-4676 GCA_964548445.1 uncultured Pseudobdellovibrionaceae bacterium | reverse complement strand
AACTGGGATTTCAAGGAGCAACCCGCCGAATTCTGGGATCAGTACAAGACGGAATTTCCTGAAGGCTGTCATTTGCGTATCCATCCTATCCTGCAATGGACGGAAGTTGATATCTGGCGATATATACAGTTAGAAAACATTCCCTGCTGCGATCTTTATTTTGCAAAAGAGGGCAAAAGATATCGTTCTTTGGGTGAAAAGAACATTACCATGCCTATCTCCAGTAATGCTTCGACTATAGAAGAGTTGATCGCCGAGCTTGAGGCTACGAAAACTTCGGAGCGGTCTGGACGGCTCATGGACCGGGAGACGGAAGACAGCTTCGAGAAGTTGCGCGCAAGGGGGTATATGTGAGCGAAGAAGTGAGACAATCCATGCAATATTCACAACCCCTCCGCGTAGTAATCGTCGGCCATGTCGATCATGGTAAATCGACATTAATAGGCCGTCTTTTGTACGATACCGACAGTTTTCAGGAAGGCAAGTACGAGGAACTTGAGGAAGCGTGCCGCAAGCGCGGTACTGGTATTATGGAGTGGTCCTTTCTACTGGATTCATTTCAGGCGGAGCGCGATCAGGCGGTAACTATTGATACAACCCAGATCCGTTTTTCCACGGATCAGCGCGAATACGTGATTATTGATGCTCCGGGGCACAGGGAATTTTTAAAGAATATGATATCCGGCGCCGCTGCTGCGGATGCTGCAATTCTTGTTGTGGATGCAAATGAGGGCATCCGCGAACAGACAAGGCGACATGCATATATTCTTTCTCTGCTAGGACTGAAACAAATTGCCGTTGTTATCAACAAAATGGATCTGGTTGGTAATGATCCTGAAGTTTTTGAAACGCTGGCGGAGGAATGCACGGAATACCTGCACTCAATTGGCCTGGATCCTTCACACATCCTCCCGGTTTCGGCGCGGCAGGGGGATATGATCGCCACTCGCGGTGAAGTGCTAGGCTGGCATGCAGGGAAGACGCTTATCGAGGCTCTGGATGGCTTTGACGTTGCCGCACCTCCTGTGGCTTTGCCGCTTCGTTTTCCTGTTCAGGATGTTTACAGGCGGGATGATGGTCGCCGTATTATTGTAGGCCGTATAGAGACAGGAATTCTTCGTAAGGGCGATACGATTGCTTTCTCTCCCACTAATGAAACTGCGATCGTGGAAAGCATAGAAACCTGGCCTGCTGATGATATGAAGGTTGAGGCTCATGCTGGCGAGGCAACTGGAATTACTTTAAGTGACAAGATATTTGTTGAGCGCGGTCATATAGGCAGTCACGAAAACAACCTGCCAATGCTGTCCAACGTATTTAAGGCCAATTTGTTCTGGATATCCCATGACCCGCTCAAGGTGGGTAATACCTACAAAGTAAGGTATGGTACGCATGAGGCCCTCGTAACCGTACAATCAATCGATAGCATTGTTGACACAGAGAGCCTTGCAAACAGCCATGGAGCCGGGGAAGTGCCGCGTAATGCAGTGGCTGGTGTTACTTTAAGAGCGAGTAATCTTTTATCCGTTGACCCTTTTACCGCTAATGCTCGCCTTGGGCGGCTTGTCGTTTATGATGGCTATGACATAGCTGGCGGCGGGACGATTAGTATGGAGGGATATCCTGACCAGCGCCGTTCTGAAAAGCCGAAGTCGCAAAATATCTATGAGGTTTCTCATCTTATTCCGTACGAAGTCCGGGCTCAGAAGAAGGGGCATTATGGCTCGGTGTTCTGGTTTACCGGCTTGTCGGGGGCAGGTAAATCTACGCTGGCCATGGCCGTAGAAAAAGCTTTATTTGACAAAGGCTTTCATACGTATGTGCTGGATGGCGATAATGTTCGTCATGGGCTTAATGCCGATCTTGGTTTCTCGCCAGAAGACCGCACGGAAAACATTCGCCGGATCGGGCATGTCGCTGCATTGATGGCTGATTCAGGACAGATCGTAATTTCTGCATTCATTTCACCTTATCGCACTGACAGGGAGCGTGCCCGTGAAGCAGCAAAAGACCGTTTCCATGAAATCTATGTGAAAGCGGATATAGATACCTGTGAAAAGCGTGATCCCAAAGGACTTTATCGCAAAGCCAGGGAAGGCGAGATAACAGGCTTTACCGGTATTGACTCGCCATATGAGGCGCCGGACAACCCGGAGCTGGTGGTTGATACTCAGGCCAACAGTCTTGAATTCTGCGTCAATCAGGTGATCCGCTATATCGAGCAGGTGGTTGCACTGGAAGATTGTTTTGAAACTGTGGCGTTAGCCGGTGAGTGACCTGGGTTGTTGGTTAAGCTGGTTAAGTGCGGGCGCCGATCAGGCAAGTCTGTCTGGTATAGAATCAAAAAATGTGGGACTTTAACTTTGGTTGGAATAAATTGTTTGCAAAAGCTTCTGACGAGCTAAGTTATTATAATAGCAGAGCGTTACTCGTTTGATTTGCATAGAGCAGGAAAAATTTGCATTTTTGATAACTTTTATGTTACAATAGGACGCTTTCTAATAGTTATATTAAAACAACGCCTTAAGGAGGAGCCATTATGTCCTGGATGAGTAGAGCAGCCGATGCGAGGCTGGAAAGAGAAGACGAAATGCTTTGGCGACGACGTCTGGCACATGGAAAATCACATCACAATCACAGCCTTTTTGATTCGCTGGACAGCGTAGCGCAAACTGAACTGGCAGAAGACATGGACGCGGTAGCCTGACATACCGGCATTGTACATACCTGCCAGAGGTACTGGCCGGAATTATTGTTTCCGGCTGGTTGGATTTTTAAATATTATTACGAAACTTTACGACAATAAAATTTAGCCGATTCCGCTAAAAACCTAATAACCCTTTCATTTAAAACAGAAGATCTATTGGCTCCGGATATGTTCCGGGTGCCCTTTACTGTCATGAGCTTTTGCCACAACATCATCCCGGGTTTTCCAGAGAGAATAGAAAAACCCCATAGCCAGCATAGAAATAGTTACGCCGAGCGAGATTGCCGGAGGAAACTTTTCGAGATGGAATAGTTCGACTGCAAAAACCTTGCCGCCAATAAATACGAGTACACCGGCAAGAGCGTATTTAACGTATTTAAAACGTTCTATAATAGCTGATAACGCGAAGAATAAGGCACGGAGCCCCAGAATAGCAAAGACGCTGCTGGTATAAATAATGTATGGGTCCCGCGTTATGGCGAAGTTTGCAGGAACTGAATCGACCGCGAAAATCACATCGGCTATCTCTATCATCACAAGAGCAACAAAAAGCGGCGTCATATAAAGAACATCCATATCGCGCTTTGCGCTTGGCAGGTATATGAAAAAGTGTTCGCCATAGAGGCGGTCGGTGGTTCTAAAATGTCTTCTCATGAACCTTAGTGTTGCATTATCGCTGATATCAAGCTCTTCATCCCCCATGAATAAAAGTTTTATGCCTGCAAAAATCAGGAAAGCGCCGAATACTAAAAGTATCCATTCAAATTTTGCAAGGAGGGCCGCACCTGCCGCGATCATCAGGCCGCGTAAAATCAGCACGCCTATTATTCCGTAAAAGAGCGTGCGGTGCTGATACATGCGGGGAATCGCGAAATACGAGAAA
>CAZJRT010000175.1:0-1076 GCA_964548445.1 uncultured Pseudobdellovibrionaceae bacterium | reverse complement strand
AACGAATATATTGTCCATCGACAACGATTTTTCCACAACGAAAACCGTCAGGTATTCGAGACTTTTTTCAGCGCCCTGGAACCACCAGACCCAGCCGCCGAAAGCGAAGCCCATGGAAATATAAAAAGCTGACATAAGAAGGCTTTCTTTTATGCCGATCTCATGTTGCTTGCGGTGCAGCAAGCCAAGATCCAGCGCCAGCAGAAAGCCAACCACTACAAGAAAAATCAGCCACATCCATACGGGCTTTTCCAGAAAGTCGGCGAGCAGGAAATTTTCAACAAGATTCATTTGTACTTCCCCTCCCTTCATATTAGGCGCTTTGGTTTAAACGCCGTACCGACATCACATTCCGGGGTCAGAATGCCAGAGGGGCCCGGTACTACTTCAGAATACATAAACGCGTTCGTATATACAAAATTTAGTATCACGAAGCTACAGGATAGCAGTTTTAATATTGTTGCCAACAGGAAATAAAGGAAAAATCTTACAGGGGACGAAGGCAAATCTCCCCTTCCGAATCCTCGCTTTGAGTCGTGGCATACTCTCCTAGAACTGGAAATATAAAAAAGGAGAATAACTCTGGGCAATCAGTTTGATAACGCTAAGCAAGAAGATAAAACTGATCAGAGCATGGGCGCGAAAATCTGCGGTTTCTTTAAGATTGGAGGCCGTCAGGACCTGGATCGCTGGTACCCCGTATATAAATAAAAAGCCGGTTATAAGCGCGGTCAGTGAGTAACCGGTAATTTGCCAGTCTATCTTGTCACTGAGCCCTGCCACACCGTTAAAACCAAACATGGATTCGTAGATAGTCATGGCCTGGGCAATGTGAGCCGAGCGGAATAGTACCCAGCCTGTCATGACCAGAAATATATTGATCAGCATTCTGGGCAGGCGGGAAGGCTGGTAGTATTCATCATCCATTGCGGGTTTTGTGCCGGCCAGCCTCTCCAATGCCAGCAGAATCCCGTGATATCCGCCCCAGATTACGAACGTCCAGTTGGCGCCATGCCATAGCCCGCCCAGAAGCATTGTCAGAAATAGATTAACATAGGTTCGGATAGTGCCTTTGC
>CAZJRT010000174.1:0-4727 GCA_964548445.1 uncultured Pseudobdellovibrionaceae bacterium | reverse complement strand
GGGGTTTCTTATTAAAGATCCTCGCTGATTCAGTGGCATACGCGCAATTACTCTTCCATAAGGATCAATGATTCCCGATATCCCGTTGTTAGCGGCTCTGATTACAGGTTTACCTTGTTCTATCGCACGGAAAACCGCCATTTGAAAATGTTGATAGGGCCCCGAACCAAGGCCATACCAAGCGTCATTTGTAACATTTACTATTAGGCGCGACGAATTGCCGCGTGCGCCATCGGGCTGGATTTCATGTGGAAAAATCACTTCATAACAGATAAGGGGCGTAATGGCATATTTTCCAAGGATTGCGGCCTCCCTGTTTGTGCCAGCGGTCATCCCGGTAAAGTTCGCTACCGGATTTAAAGGCAGGAATTGCTGTAGTGGAATATATTCACCAAATGGGACTAAATGGTTCTTGTCATAGATGTTGATAATGTTGAGGTCTTTATCCAGAACAACGAATGAGTTGAAATGTTCGGTGCCTTCAGATGTTTTTCGGGATCGCAGGACTCCGGACAGCAAGTAAGTTTCTCCCGGATGGGACTGTAGTGCGGCCCTTAAATAATCGCGAGCTACAGGATTATCAAGTAATCGTAGTGCAAAGGCGGTTTCTGGCCAGACGATCAGTGTTAAAGGTTTTCCTTCAGACACATTTGAAGAATAAGAAAAATTTACCAGTGTATTGAAATGTCCCCATACTTTATCGGCCTGCCACTTTTCATGCTGAGGGATGGAGGGCTGAACGATTTGCACAAGTAAATTGCTATCAGGTTCTTTTTCAGCATTGGCAAGCCGGATGTAACCGTAAGCGTAAGTGCCTGCGAAGGTAAGAATTGCAAGGCCGGCTACAATCAAACGCATTCGCATGGTCGCGACAGGAATGATTACAAAACCTATTGAGGCGCCCCAGAAAATAGTAAGCAAACTGAGAAAGTATGAGCCGCCTAACGAGGCTATCTGGGCTATCGGAAGCATGTCAGCCCAGGCATACGCAGGCAGATTCCATGGAAAGCCGGTAAAAGCATGTCCGCGCAACCACTCGAAGGCAGAGAAAGTTGCGGTAAAAGCGAGGAGCAAAAAGAATGGCTTACCGTTAAAGATTTTTTTTGACAGGAAAAGAGCAATCGCGGGAAACAGTGAGAGCAGGACTGGTAATCCTGCTACGGCCAAAGGCCATGCCCAGCGGTAGTTGTTGCCCTCCACTAAAAGGGCATTGCCGATCCAGTAAAGACCGAAAAGAAAATATCCGAAACCAAAGCACCAGCCAATAAGAGCCGCAGTCTTAGGGGAATCGGCTTTAATATATAGAATATATAAAGCAGCAAATGCGGCGATAATGCATGGCCATATTCCGAAAGGCGGCATGGCAAGCACAGCGATAGAGCCTGCAAGAAAAGATGCGAGCATTATGATCAACGGTCGCAAGCTTTGTAGCTTGTCCATCATTACCGCGTGTTTTCCCGTCCGGGAATATTGCGGATTCTAAGGCTTTTAATTTTACGGGGGTCGGCATCAAGCACTTCGAAAATCATGCCGCTGTAATGAGAAAGAACTTCGCCACGGGCAGGAATTCTTCCGGCAATAGCAAAGACCAATCCGCCTAGCGTATCGATGTCATTGCGTTCTTCTTCGGTAAGTATTTTACCATAGCGCTCTTCGAAATCCTCTATGTCAAAGCGGGCGTCGGCAAGAAGGCTTCCATCAGGCTGATCTTCAATTTCCGGCTGAACGTCGGTATCGAACTCATCCTCCAGTTCGCCGACGATGGCTTCGATCAAGTCACCTATTGTTACAAGACCGTCAATGCCGCCATATTCATCTACTACCAGTACCATATGCTTGCGGCTTTGACGCATTTGCAGCAGGAGGTCCAGCACAGGCAGGGCCGGTGAGACAATAGGAACATCACGTACCAGATCCCGCACCTTGACCGGCTTGCTGGTAGCAAGCTGCGCGAGTATGTCTTTAATGTGAATAGTACCAATAATATCGTCCAGTGTTTCCCGATAAACAGGCATGCGACTGAATTGCTTTTCCGCCAGTAAAGTCATTAGATCCTGTTGGGATATATCAACATCCAGTGAAACAATATCGGCCCTTGGAATCATCACATCTACAGATGTCAGATTGTGTAATTTAAGTACATTGGCTATCAGGCTGCGTTCCTGCCCGGAAACTGTTCCGGTAGAGTATTCATCCAGCTCTTCGATATATCCCTCTAGAGCTTCCCTAAGACTGGCTTCGCTCTTATTAAATATAAGATTCTTTATTCGGCCAAAGATGTCAGATCCGGGAGGATCCTTGTTTTCATCTCCGTTACCGTTCCTCCATTGAGAATTTGGTTCGGTTGTTTCTTCGCTCATGTTCGTAGAATATATTGCCATTTAGATGAAATTACCATGAATAAGGATTTTTATGTCCCATTCTGTTCATGATCCAGATTTCGGTGTCTTCCATAACTGCGGCTTCTTCCTCGGCCTCGTGATCAAAACCTAATAAATGTAAGGTGCCATGGACAATCAAATGAATAAAATGACTGTCAAACGGAATAATCTTTTCTTCAGTTTCGCCTATAACAGTTTCAAATGCCAGAACCATATCTCCCAGATTAAGCGGGTAATCAGCTGCGCTGATACGTGGTTCTTTAGTATTATCAAAGTTCAGTTGAGGAAAAGATAGCACATTAGTAGGTTTGTCTTGACCTCTGTATTCGCGATTAAGCGTTCTTACCAGATCATCATTAGCTAGTAAAATACTTACCTCGACGGTTTTAGCCATCCTTATTTGTGCCGGAAGTTGCGCGCAGGTAAATGTTTCATGAACTGCACGGGTGGCAAGTGTGGCCGGACGACGATCTTCCTTGTTCCATTCCGTATAAGGTATGGAAACATCGACCAGTATTTCAGGTGGTTCTTGATTTTGCTGCATATGCGTCGACTATTTTTCTTACCAGGGAGTGTCTTACCACATCTTTGCCTGTGAAATTAATAAAGCTGATTTCAGGAATGTCCGCAAGAATTCTCATTGCTTCGTTAAGACCCGCAGGACGCCCTTCCGGAAGGTCGCTTTGCGAAGGATCGCCTGTAACAACCACTCTGGAATTTTCGCCCATACGGGTTAAAAACATCTTCATCTGGGATGGAGTGGCATTCTGGGCTTCATCCAGAACGATGAAAGCATTGCTCAAGGTGCGGCCGCGCATGAATGCCAGCGGAACGATTACGATTTCACCGTGGTCCATTTTCTTTTGAACGAAATCCCACGGCAGCATGTCATGCAGAGCATCATATACCGGTCGCAGATAGGGATCGACTTTCTCTTTTAAATCGCCTGGCAAAAAGCCAATGCGTTCCCCGGCTTCAAGGGCAGGGCGACAGAATATGAGGCGTGCGACTTCCCCTTGCAGATAAGCCTGAACTGCCATGGCTACCGCCAGATATGTTTTGCCGGTACCGGCAGGCCCCAGGCCAAAGACCATATTTTTCTCACTTATAGAATGAATATAATCTGCCTGGTTGGGTGAGCGGGGGGCAATTGTTTTCTTCTTTGTCTTGATGACGGATTTAATGTCCGAAAATTCTTCTATACCATTCTTTTCGTCATTTTTATTGTTCTTGCCATTGCTGTTCTTTTTGGTTTTATCGTCATCCTGACGTGCGAAACGAAGGGCCGCTTCTACCTCCGCAATGCCCACTTCCTCATCACGTTTGATTTTTTCCCACAAAGCGGAAAGTACCTCATTAGCGATCCTGACTTTATCTTCGGAACCTTCAATAATCAGCTGGTTGCCTCTTCCGGAAATGGAGATGCCAAGGCTTTCTTCCAAGACGTTCAGATTACTGTTGTGTTCGCCGAAAAGGACTGGGAGGAGGTCGTTATCGTCGAATTCGAGATCAATGGCTGACAATGTATTTTATCTCTTCTGCCGTGGTTCAGATTGTTACAGATTATTATTCTAACAGCTAAAATGATTGCAAACAGTTAATCAGGCAAGAATGTTCTTACTTGATCACAATTTCTCCACGCACTGAATTCGCAAGCCCCTGGTTTATTCGCACATCTACGATCTCACCAGATGAAATATTAGCGGATTCTATATGTATTGCCTGATTATAAGGCGTGCGGCCATGCAACTGATCATCTGTTTTACCCTTGCTGTCAAAAAGTACCGGGAGCACGCGTCCTGCGGTATTACGATTGAATTCAAGTTGCTGTTCATTAAGTAAGGCTTGCAGGCGTTGCAGGCGTTCGGATTTCACATCGGCAGCAACCTGATTGGTCATTGAGGCTGCTGGTGTGCCTGGCCGTGGACTGAAAATAAAGGAATAGGCTGAGGCGAATTGGACGCTACGGATTAATGACATCGTATCTTCAAAATCCTGATCGGTTTCTCCCGGAAAACCCACTATAAAGTCGCAGGAAAGGGCGATATCTGGTCTGACTTTGCGAAGTTCTTCAATAGTTTCGCAATAGCTTTCAGCCGTATGTTTGCGGTTCATGGCTTTAAGTATGGCGTTTGACCCGCTTTGAACCGGAAGATGCAGGTACGGCATCAGCTTGGCTATGTCGCGATGCGCTTCCATAAGCTCGCGTTCCATGTCTTTTGGGTGGGATGTGGTATAGCGGATGCGCTCGAGCCCGTTTATCTCTGCCATTTCGCCGATTAACCGGGCTAATCCCCAGAACGTGCTGTCTGGTGCCAGGCCGTGCCAGGCATTGACGTGTTGGCC
>CAZJRT010000173.1:0-4760 GCA_964548445.1 uncultured Pseudobdellovibrionaceae bacterium | reverse complement strand
TACGGAATTGGCCCTGAAGTTCTAAGCGATATTACTTTCGCTTTGGAGCCCGGCTCTTTTCATTTCCTTAGCGGTCCGAGCGGTGCCGGCAAGACTTCCCTGATGTCTCTGCTTTATCTGGGGCGCAGACCAACCCGGGGCATTATTTCCATGTTCGACCAGAACGTGGCGTCGTTAAGTCGCAGACAACTAAACGCCATTCGCAGACGCATCGGCGTAGTTTTTCAGGATTTCCGTTTGCTTTCCAATCTTTCGGCATTCGACAATGTTGCCCTGCCTCTCAGAATTCAGAGCAAACCCGAAAGAGAAATTAAAAACAATGTAGGTGAATTGCTTGAATGGGTAGGCCTTGGCGATCATAAGCACGCTCTGCCAAATACAATGTCCGGAGGTCAGCAGCAACGTGTTGCAATAGCAAGAGCCGTGATTACCAAACCTCGCCTGCTTCTGGCTGACGAACCGACCGGCAACCTTGACGATCAGATCGGCTTCAGATTGATGAACCTGTTTGAACAATTGAATCGCATGGGCACTACAATCGTGATCGCCACCCACAATGAAGCGATGATCCATCGCTTTACTCATAAGAAACTGGAGCTGGAAGGTGGCGGCCTCAAAGTCGTCGACTCCAGGAACAGGATTTTGCGCAAACTGGAGGATGTGATCGGATGATACGCCGCATTTTCAGACGCGAGCGTAAATTGGGGATTTCCAAGAAGCGCACCTATGATATCCCGCTAAATAAAGGAGCGGGAGCGGGATTCCTGACGCTTTTAATCGCGCTTATGACTTTTCTTGCGGTAATAGCTTTATCATCATCCTTTGTTCTAAAGTCGATGAGCGACCGGTGGTCCAGTGGCCTTGAAAATAAAATCACTGTCGAAATACCTCCCACTTCACATGATGGAGAAACCCGTAATAAAAATGAGATCTCCCAGATAGCAGAACGAATTGAAAGCTTGCTTCAAAATCATCCTGCAATAGATTCAGTAACAATTCTGGATAATGACGAGATAAGCGAACTTATTTCGCCATGGCTGGGAGAAAACTTCTCACTAGAAGACATACCGGTTCCTGGACTTCTTTCGGTTGAATTAAACGAAACCAGTGCCAGTCCTGTTGACAAACTCGCAGACAGAATCGAAGCCATTGATAAATCTTCCCGCCTCGATACCCATGAAAGCTGGTTAAACGATCTTCTCAACTTTGCTGGAGCCCTGCAACTTGGCGCTTTTATACTGGCAATCATTATAGGATCAACAACTGTGGCTGCTGTTGCAGGAGCGGTACGCGCCCGCATGGCAGTCCACAGTGCAGAGATCGAGCTACTGCATATAATGGGCGCTAGCGACGAATACATTACACGCCAGTTCCAGCGCCATTCTCTAATTCTGGCGCTCAAAGGAGGTCTGGCTGGAACCGTTTCTGCAATGTTGGGCATGATGATAGTTGCGCATCTTGCAGGAGACATGCATATAGCATTGATCCCGGAATTCCGCCTTAGTACATGGCAATTGATATTCCTGTTATCAATGCCGTTTTTCGCAGGTCTGGTTGCCATGACAACCGCCCGGTTCACTGTCCTGAAAGCTCTGAGCCGCCTGCCATGACAAAGCGTCCGGTTTTAAAGAGCATAATAATATTAATTGGCCTGATAGTTATCATCTGGTTCGCAGGGTTGCTTTACTTTACCACGGTTGTGCTCTCTGCCCATCAGGAGCAAATTTATCAAAAGACAGATGCTATTATCGTTCTCACAGGCGGCAAGAAAAGGATCAACACTGGCCTCAAGCTTTTATCTGATGAGGTTTCTGAATATTTATTCATATCCGGTGTAAACGAGAATGTGCATCTCGCCAAAATCAAGGAAATGCATGTGGATGGTTACAAACTTCCCGAATGCTGCATAGACATGGGCTTCATGGCTAAAAACACTATGGATAATGCTGCAGAAACCAGATCATGGCTGGAAGAAAAAGGCTTTAATTCAATACGCCTTGTTACATCGGATTACCACATCGCCCGCTCAATGCTTGAATTCAGGCATGTTATGCCGTCACTGGAAATCATCAAACACCCGATAAGAGAGTACAGTTTGAATCATCGCAAGTACTGGAAAAATATCTTTATCGAATACAACAAAACTATCGTCACGTGGCTTCGCCAGCGCGCCGGAGTTTTTTAATGAAACCGCTCACTGATAATCTCAAGGGTATTCTTTTTGCTATTACCGGATTTTTTCTTTTTTCGTTTGGTGACGTGCTGGCCAAGATATTGCGACAAATGGATTACGGGGCATTCCAGATTTCATTTTATTATGCCCTGATAGCATGTATCGGACTTTTGCTTCTGTCTGATAAATTGGGGGGATTAAAAAAAGCATTTCACACAAAGAATAAAAAGCTCCATTTACTAAGGGCAATTTTACAGGCCCCATCTCAGGCACTGGTTTTCTATGCCCTTTCGCAAATGCCAATGACAAATGTTTATGTGATTATTTTTCTTGCTCCTTTTCTAACTACTGCTCTTTCAATTCCAATACTTAAAGAAAAAGCAACAACCATGAACTGGCTGCTTGTCCTGAGCGGTTTTAGCGGAGTGGTCATTGCCATGCGCCCTGACATTCATGATCTAAACCTGGCCGTTTTCGCTACATTGGCGGTAGCAGTTTCAGCATCACTGCGCTTTCTTACAGTAAGACTAATGGGCCCTCAAGAGACTCCTTTATCACTGGCTCTCTTTCCGGCAATCGCCATATTGCTGGCAACTATTGGCCCGGCCATTACAGCTGAAACAGAACTTACGACAATTTCCCTGATGATGCTTTTGATTGGCGGAGCTGCTTTCGGTACAGGTCTGCTCCTGACATATAAAGCTTTCCGCTATGCCCCCGCAGGAATCATAGCGCCATTCCATTATTCACAAATCATGTGGGGCATTCTTGCAGGTCTGTTTATATTTGGTAATCCGCCGGATAACTGGACCATTCTGGGATGCATTATTATTGTAGCCAGTGGTATAGCTCTTACCAGAATTAGCAATGCTCAATACAAAAGGATCTGAGTGAATGTTACGCTCGACGCTTTTTAATCTGTCATTTTATCTCTTCAATACCTTTGCCTGCATTTGCTGTGCACCTGCACTGGCTTTCGCAAGTAGAGAGACAATCATGAAGGTAGTTTACTGGTATGTGAGAAAGATCGCGTGGCTAGAGCGACATATCATGGGTATCACCTATGAGATTCGCGGAAGCGAATACCTCCCATCAGAAGGCTCCTATATTATAGCCGCCAAGCATCAATCGCCCTACGAAACGATGAAGCTGCATTTCCTGTTTATCGATCCTGCAATCGTTCTAAAAAAAGAATTGCTATTCATCCCGATATGGGGCCGGTTCCTTTCCAAGATTGACCCCATAGCAATCAACCGGAACGCTGGACGCCAAGCGATGTACCAGATAATTGAAGGCGCTAAAAGAATAAAGGAACAAGGGCGGGCAATCGTAATTTTCCCTCAAGGTACCAGAGTAAATCCGGACCAGACCTCACAGGAAAAACCATACAAAATGGGCGTAGCCCGAATTCAGGAAGCCACCGGCTTGCCCATCATACCTATGGCTTTAAATTCAGGTGTCTTCTGGCCAAGGTCTGGATGGAAAAAAAGTCCCGGAAAAGTCGTTTTTGAATTCCTGCCACCCATTGAACCAGGAAGGCCAGCCTCTAAAGTTATTAAAGACATCGAGTATTCTCTGGAGACTGCCTCGAATGCGCTGGTAGAAGAAGCACGTAAAAAAACTGGAATAAATTCATGAAGATAAAAAATAGAAAAAACTTATTCATCGGAAGTCTTATCCTTTTGTCCGGTCTGGTTTTGGCCTACTCGATTTTCTGGTGGCTCATGGCCCAGAGAATAGAGAAAGCGACAGAGGATTTCCGCAATGATCTCGCCAGGCAGGGATACGAAATCACCGGAGAGCCCGTCACTGTTAGCGGATTTCCCGGAAACCACGAAGTACATTTCTCCGGTTCCTTAAAAGGAAACGGAATTGAGATTCAAATTCCCTCGCTTGATGCTCATGGCTTTTTCTTTCCCGGTAATGAGATCATGATTGCACTGCCAGGAGGATTAAATGTCATTGAGCCGCGAAATCCAGACGGTATTTTATCACTCGAAAATGCCTTGGTAACTTTCATAATGCCAGATGAAATCCCTGCCTCACCTATAGCAGAACACCTTCAAAATTGGCAGGCAAACGGAAACAGTCTCAAAATTACCAGCTTCCATCTTAAACAGGCGGATACTGTTATCAAGGGAAACGCCCTTCTCTCCCTGAACCAATCATTGCAGCCTGATCTAGAGACCGCAATAAACCTGAGAGGCCACCTTGATCTGCTTCAAAGGCTACGAGCAGCAGGATTAATAGAAGAACAACAAAGGGCATTAATAGCAGCCATTTTAGCTGTTGCCAGCAAAACTGACGAGGATACGGGCGAACTAAACCTGAATGCTCAAATAAGTATCAGTGATCAGAATCTTTATGTTGGTCCGGTGCGGGTGGCGTCCCTTCCTGAGATAAAATGGCCCCACTCTGATCGGGATATACGTAATCAGCCTGCCCTGCCTCAATAATCTGACGCCTGACGTTGCGGGTGCGCGTAAAGAAATCTTCGAGGAAGTTTCCATCCTGCCAACGGATAGCCCGTTGCAATGCTGTCAGATCTTCACTAAAGCGTTGCAAAACTTCGAGAACGGCTTCTTTA
>CAZJRT010000172.1:0-4799 GCA_964548445.1 uncultured Pseudobdellovibrionaceae bacterium | reverse complement strand
AAAATGAGAACGCCCGGCTCATAGAAAGACAATCCCATATTATCCAGACTTTGAGAGAAACTACAGACACAAGAGCTGGCTACGGCAGGCTAAGATATCAGCTGACAAGGTATGTGAACAATCAGACCGAGCCTGTATTCGGACAACTTCTTGAACAGCTGGAGGACCTGCAAAGTACTAGTGTCCCATTGCTGCAACGCTCCAATATCAATACCAGCAAGCTTGAAACTAACATTCAAAATCTGTCACAGCTCATAACGCAAATACCGGAAAGCAGGGATAATCCGGCCCAACATCGTAGTATCTTGATCGAAGCATCTGATACCTTGAATAACATTGATATCGTTCTGGCCGAAATTAAAAGCACGCTAGAAATATCTCTCGAAAACATCTCGTCAGAGACCCTGGAGCATACAAGAGATCTGCGACGGTTTCCGTTGTTCTTCCTGGCTGGAGGCATCCTTACGGTTTTGATTGCTGCTTTCACAATCATTTATGACATATTCTATCCAATCAGCCGTATAACCAGAGCAATGGCCGGCGCTGCTACAGATACAGAACGGGCAGAAGAATTTGTACTGGAAGTCCCAAAGAGGAACGATGAGTTAAATCAGGCAACTCTTGAACTGAACCATCTTTTGAGGGAAGTCTCAAGCGGCATTGAGCGAATACGTGAAGCTGAACGTCAGCTGCGTGAAAGTGGTAAATACCTGCAATCAATCATGGATAATGTGGTCGATGGCCTGATTATTCTTGATGAGAACGGACAGATTGAAACCTTTAGCCCCAGCGCCGAACGATTATTCGGCTACAGCGCCAAAACTGCCACAGGGACAAGCGTCTATGAATTATTTAAATGTGTAGAAGAAAACGAAGAGCGAATTGCTCCTGATAAAATTAAATTTACCGACCTTGAGGGCGACCCTCCAAGAGATTTCAAAGCATGCCGGGCCGATGGAGAAATAATCCCGGTAGAACTCGTAGTGGGCTCAACCAGTTATGCCGGAAGACAGTTATACATTATGACGGTTCGGGATATAAAAGTGCGTAAACAGATGGAAAATCTGATCGAACATGCCCAGCGCATGGAAGTCATCGGAAGAATGACAGGAGGCATAGCGCATGATTTCAACAACACGCTTACCGTAATTTCAGGCAACCTCGAAATTCTGGACCGAAAGCTGGGAAAAGATGACCTGCTTCATAGTCTGGTGACCAATGCTTTGGAATCTGTCGATCGCGGCACCGAGCTTACCCAGAGGCTATTAGCCTTTTCCAGAAAACAACTCCTTAAGCCGGAACTAATAAGCATCAATGAGAAACTTCCGGCCCTCGTAAATCTAATGCGACAAGCAGTCCGGGAAGATATAGATATTACTACTAAACCTCAGGAAAATCTGTGGTTTTGCCAGATTGACCCCATGCAGCTTGAGAACGCTTTAATCAATCTGGCGATCAATGCAAGGGATGCTATCCGGGGCAGCGGCACTATAGAGATAAGAACCGAAAATATTGTTATAGATAAAACAGCTTCTCATATTGCAATATCTGAATTCAAGCCAGGTCCCTATGTCGCTGTTTATATATCGGATACAGGCAGCGGTATTAATGACAATATCATCGAGCATGTTTTTGAGCCCTTCTTCACGACAAAGGAAGTAGGGAAAGGTACGGGCCTCGGCCTGTCGATGATCTACGGCTTTACACGGCAATCAGGCGGCTTTGCCACAATCGATAGCGAGCCGGGGCAAGGCACCACTGTTGGGATGTTTTTCCCCAAAGCTGACAACATAAAAACAATCGGCGATGAGAAAGATGAGCCGCAAACCATTAAAGAATATATTGAAACACCTGGCGGCAATGAATCTATCCTTGGTGTCGAGGATGAGCCTGAACTTTTACGATATCTGACAGATACTTTGGGAGAGCTTGGTTACAAAGTCACCAAGGCAAAAAATGGCAAAAGAGCAATCAGCCGCCCGAGAAGGAGGAAGAAACTTGATATGCTGCTTACCGAAGTCGTTATTCCCGGGGGAATCAACGGTGAAGATCTCGCAAATACGGTTCACGAGAAAATCCCGGATGCCAAGGTGCTCTTTATTTCCGGCTATCCGAAAAACGCCTTGGGCGATCAAGGGACCCTGAAAAGAGGTGTAAACCTGATTGCCAAACCCTTTAATCGCAGCCAGCTGGCCACGACCATAAGAGAGATACTGGATTCCTGAAACTACCCGTTGCCGAAGACAGTATTCAGCTGCTGGCTGACCCGAATGAATGTAGTTCTTTTGGAAAGCTCCTTAAGGCGCCTTGCGCCGACATAGGTACAGGCCGAACGCAAACCTCCGAGAATGTCCTGCAGGGCAATACTTACATCTCCCCGATATGGGACCTTGACGGTCTTGCCTTCACTGGCTCTGTAATCAGCCACACCCCCGGAATGCTTTTGCATTGCCGTGTTGCTACTCATGCCGTAAAACTGGATAAATTTTTCTCCGTTCTCTTCAACAATCTTTTGCTCACACTGAGTGTGACCGGCAAGCATCCCGCCCAGCATCACAAAATCAGCACCGGCTCCAAATGCCTTTGCAATATCTCCTGGCACAGTACAGCCCCCGTCAGAACAAACCATCCCTGAAAGACCATGGGCAGCGTCAGCGCACTCAATAATAGCCGAAAGTTGCGGATAGCCTACACCGGTCATCTTACGTGTAGTACAAACACTTCCCGGACCAATACCTACCTTGACGATATCAACACCGGAAAGAATAAGCTCTTCGACCATTTCTCCCGTCACTACGTTACCAGCCATCACAGTTGCATCAGGAAGAATGTCACGTATCCGCTTGACGAAATCTACAAACTGTTCGCTATAACCATTTGCAACGTCGATACAGATTTTATCTATGCCCCGGCCTTCCTGATGCGGTTTGCTCTCAATAAACTCCTTGAGCTTGCCAACATCATCTTCCGTTATTTCTATTGAATACCAGACAGAGGAGCCGCCATTCTTATCGTAATAATCCACCAGCTTTTCCAGTGGATAATGTTTGTGAAGGGCCACTGTCATTCCCTGACCATTCTGGCTGAAAGCATCAGCCATGGCGAACGTCCCAACGCCATCCATGTTAGCCGCAATTATCGGGATACCTTTAAAGGTACGGTTGCTCCATTTACCCTTGTATTCCCGTGTGAGATCCACCTCTTTGCGGCTCGACAGTGTGGACCTTTTGGGCCGTATCAAAACGTCTTTAAAATCCAGTTTTGTATCTTCTTCAATGCGCATAACTCGTTCCCACTTGATTAGCTAAATAATGTTTCCTGCCGATGATCATAAAGGCAAACAGCAGGCTGGTCGATCCTACAGCGAAAGGATAAAGCGTTGTCAATATATTGTAATTCTCAATCGCCGCTATCAGCAGAAACTGTTCGATAAATACCATGGCAAAAACCATCGCATTCTCGGTATGCGGCTTATGCCAGGTTTTTCTGATTGACGGATAATAACCGGCGATATCAACAGCCGTCATTAAAACAATCGAATACAAAGCCGTATGAAGAAATGGAATGACAGCAATTGCGGCCAGGCAGATCAACAGACACCATGTATCAATTCGGGCAATAACATTTCGATTCCTTAAAAAACCGACAGCCGCTATCACAAAACAGCTAACCAACATAAAAATAGTGGCAAATAATGCAAATCCGGCCCCACCCTCATATTGTGCAATGAGCGAAACCATCATCGTCAGGCCCCATATCAGCCATGTATAGGCATGTGGTTCCACGCCTTTTTTAAAACAGGCATAGAGATAATAGGATACAATCCACAGCGAAACAGCTGCGGCCAGTATCACCATTATTAGTTTGATCTCCATCAGATATGGTTCTGCTATTCTGGTTTCTTGAAGAAAGATGCGGCGGCAGCTTCGCGATGTGATTTCTTGCGAGCTATTTCCTGCTCAACCCGAACAATCTCTTCCTTCATGTTTTCAATGTATTCTTCCAGTTCCTCGATTGACAACAGGGTCAGATCTTTTTTTACCGGTTTTTTAGTCCTTGGATCTAATTCTTCATCAAACATGACTTTCCTCACTTGTCCTTTGAGCCCATAATAATTTCCCATGAAAGCCATCGAAATCAAGGACAAAGCGTTATCATTGTGTGAACGTACTTCCCCGCAGCTCACGCATGGGCAAGTACTTATCCGCGTAAAAGCATCAGGTGTCAATCGCGCAGACCTGTTGCAACGTCTTGGCAAATATCCCCCTCCTGAAGGAGCAACCGATATTCCAGGCCTTGAGGTTGCAGGAACAATAGAAAAAACAGGGAAAAGGGTTTGCGCTCTTCTACCGGGCGGGGGATATGCTGAATACGTAGCGGCAGAAAAAGAACTTTGTCTGCCGATTCCAGAAAATATGAGTTTTACAGAAGCTGCTGCACTGCCGGAAGCTGTTTTTACAGTCTGGCGAAATCTCTTTCAATTCGGCAAATTTAAATCCGGAGAAACAGCACTCATTCATGGGGGATCATCAGGCATTGGCACAGGCATGTGAGCATAGCTTTTCCTGGCGGAAACCGCGCAGAGATATCAATACCTCTGATCATGCAAAAACGTCTGACACTTACAGGATCTGTATTACGAAACAGACCGCCTGAAGAAAAAGCCGATCTGGCTCGGGAAATCTTCGAAAAAGTCTGGTCAAAAGTGGAAAACAGAGGAATTAAGCCAGTAATCCATGCTAACTTCCCGCTAGAAAAAGCCGCCCAGGCCCACGAACTTCTCGAAAAAAGCGAGCATA
>CAZJRT010000171.1:0-4824 GCA_964548445.1 uncultured Pseudobdellovibrionaceae bacterium | reverse complement strand
TGGCGTGACAGTGTTTGGGGACCCTTCAAAAAGAGAAGAGCTTGAGCAGATATTGCACCCGCTTGTCCGCAGCCACCAGAAGAAATTCCTGCTTGCTGCCAAGGCCCGTGGCGCCACAATAGCGGTTCTGGACGTACCATTATTATTCGAGACCGGCGTTTATCGTGGTTGCGATTATACTATCTGCGTAACAGCCCCTTACTTCCTTCAGCGACAACGGGTGCTTTCCCGTCCGGGAATGACTGAAAAGAAGTTTCGAGCCCGCCTTAGCAGCCAGCTACCAGATATTGAAAAGCAGCGCATGGCAGATTTCGTCGTTCAAACCGGCCTTGGGAAGGCTTACACTTACAGACAATTAAAAACGATAGTTAGTTATATAAAAGAAGAAGAAAAAACATCATGCGCGAAATAGTGCTGGATACAGAAACCACAGGCATTGAGCCTTTAGACGGACACAGGATAATCGAGATCGGTTGCGTTGAACTATTCAATCATCTGCCTACCGGCAATCATCTTCATTTGTACGTAAACCCTGAAAGAGACGTTCCTGCCGAAGCAGTTGCCGTTCATGGTCTTACCACGGAATTCCTGGCTGACAAGCCCACATTCTCCGAGATTTATTTTCAGTTTCTTGATTTCATAGAAGATGCCCAGCTCGTAATTCACAATGCAGAGTTTGATCTAAAGTTTCTAAACCATGAGCTCAAACAGGTAGGTCATGGAGGACTGAACGGCTCGAAAGTAATAGATACTTTACTGGTAGCACGGAAGAGCTTTCCAGGATCTCCTGCCAGCCTGGATGCACTTTGCCGTCGCTTTGCGATAGATAATTCCGCTCGCGAGCTCCACGGCGCATTGCTTGACTCTGAAATTCTGGCGGAAGTTTATCTGGAGTTGCTGGGCGGTCGCCAGCATGGTCTTGGTCTGGCGCTGGAAACTGGCGCTGCTGCAGTTGGGGCTATAAATGAATCCATATCAAAACGTGCACACAGAGCTTCCCGGAATTATTCTATTTCTGAAAAAGAACAGGAACTGCACAATGAGTTGCTGGAACAACTTAAAGACCCTTTATGGATAAAGCAGCAAGCCTAGCCTAAAAGTTTCACGGTTCCTAAAACCGATTAATTATTTTATGGCAGCCAGTATTGCCATCGGCCCGCTTTGGAAAATCTCGGCTGTAGCAAAACCTGCCTGCTCGGCAGTGGTCAGCATTTGCTCTGGTCTGTACTTGTAACTGTTATTGGAAATAAAACGCTTGCCAGCCGGGATTCTGAATTCCTGTTCGTTAATGAAAAAATCCTGGTCTGAAACCGGATAAACATAGTGAGCGCATTGCAGATTCTCTTCTATCCAGACAGGTTCATGACGCCAGAGCGAAGGATCAAAATTACCAGTTACAATGCCGTCCCTGTCTATCCGGTGAATAACGCTGAGAATCTGGCGCTTTAATGCAGGCTCCATGTATGCATTAATAACTGCCCGTTTATCGCTTTCAGTATCAAAACTAAGAATGGCAGCATCATTCGGAGACAGGCTGTTTACAAGGTTCTCCAGAAATTTCTTCAAGCCTGGCAACGGATCCTGTCCCGCCTCACCTTCAAAATTACCCAGAGAACTTCCCCAGAAAACCACAGAAGCTTTTGAATAATTTCCCTCACAAATTCGTCCGTTGAAAAAATCCTTCTCGATTGCTGAAACCGTAGTGCCGGTATGTTTGTGAAAAAATTCTGCCGCATTTGATGCAATCTTTTTTGTTCCATCTATGGCAATATAGTTTTTAACGGTTTTTGCACATTCATAAAATGGCAACGTTTTTTTCATCAAGGAAATCTCGCACCCTGGCCCCAGCTCAATGAGAGTCCTGGTGCCCTTGATTTTATCCTGAAAAGATTTTTGCCTGATTGCCCAGTTAATATTATCTGCATCAGCCTGAGTTAAATAATAATCTCCCGGACTTTTTATCAAAGAAGCCCAATGACTGGCTCCCGCAGCAAGATCTCCTTCAAATCGGGGATGCCCATATTCCCAGCGTTCCATATGCCCATAACGGCTCTCCAGGAACAGGCATTTTACATCTTCCAGAAACCCGTCATTCATTGAAGCAAGGTCCCTTTCCATTTCTGTATTTTGGGAAAGTGCGGTCATAGACTATACAAACTAATGCTGTTCTGATTGATGCCAGACGATATCGAACATCTTTCTTAAACTATCCGACACAGCTTTATCTTCAACGACAGTTACCTTCACGCTTTCTTCCTGAAAATCAATAAAAGCGCACTTGTCTCCGTATAGATATAATGAAGTATCTGCAAACTGTTCGGATTTCAGCCATCTATATTCCGCATATGTCTGGGATGTAAGATGCTTGTCTCCCTCTTTGAGCAAAGCACGTATTTTGGAGCCGGACTCTGCCGTCATTCTTTTGTTATGAATCGGCTCAAAATTTCCAAGCCATTTGTCGTATAAAGCCTCACGAACATTAGTTATGCACAAATCTGGCTTTTCGTGACTTTTTACCACTTCGTAAATGTCATCAAAAAACTTTATGAAACCCTCGCGGCCTTCATAAGTAATAATCCGGCTCTGCCGGGGGCGCACTCCACCATCCTCGGTGAAATCAACACCGCCCAATTGAAAAGCCTGAATAATTTTATTCAGGGTATTCTGGTGAGGTGTGCGTTTGCCTTTTTCGTAATTTATTATGGATACGTCAGATACCCCCGAACGTTTTGCGAGCTCCTTCTGGCTCCAGCCAAGCAGTCCTCTCGCCGCCCTGATTTGATTTACATGGATATTCACGACAACCCTCTTCTATTGTTTTATTTTTGCAAATACGAATTTTATGGTAACAATAGTGGCAAGAAACTAAAAAGTCCAGATTTTATCTACAAAATTTTCTAAAAAATGAAATTAAAAACTTGACTCGCAGATGAACTTGAGATAAAACTGCGACTATCTTGAGAATTTATTAAGAGAGCTTGTTGGAGGCTATGTTTTTTTCCCGGAGCCCTAAATCCGAAAAGATTTGGCGAAAGGACGTCAAGAAGATGAGTGATAAAGAGCTCATGGAAGTCATGACGTACCTAGACCGGGAACGCTGTAACTTACAGCGAAAACTCCTTTCCATAGAGGGTGTGTCTCTGGAAAATTCTCCTGTTTTACCCCACACACAAAACTTCAAGGATGCGGCTTAAACCGCATCCTTTTTTCTTTTTTAAGCTTCGCCAGATATATCAGCTTTTTTCATCCCTTCGCTGAACTGCTCCATATACATTGCCTTGAAATCTACAGGATTCAGCATTAATGGCGGATACCCGCCGCTTTGAGTTAAATCTGATAGTAATTGCCGCGCAAAGGGAAACAGATTTCTGGGAACCTCAACCATTAGCAACGCATGGTGATTTTCCTGCGGAACTCCTGGCAGGGATACTAAAGCTGCGTAGTGAATATCGGCTAAAAATACCGTTCCTTCCGCCCTGCTTGCCCTGGCAGTCAGCTTGAGAATAACTTCGTAATATTCCTCTTCACCCTGACCGTCCAGCTTCCGTGCGTCCATACCAATATTGATATCCATTTCCGGACCGCCCTGGCCGGCGCGCAAAGTATCCGGAGCGTTAGGATTTTCAAAAGAGATATCTTTTACATACTGGGCATGAATAACTACAGGCATTTGAGGCCCGGTCTGGGAAGAGGCCGCCTGCCCGGCATTACCATTATTTTTGGAATTATCTGTCATTGTTTTCCTTGTTCTATCGTTCAAAAAATCCGGTTTCTGATTAGCACGAGCGAGCGTGTTCTCTCAAGTCCGTTAATCTTTTTCCTCGGTTTCATCCAGCTTTTCGTATTCTCCTTCAATAGCGCCACCATTTTTTCGATCCTGATATTTATCAGATGGACTGTATGGATGATTGCCTTGCCCATGATAAAAACTTCCACCATGAACATCGACTTTCATGTGACGGGAAACAAATCTCCTGAGAGCATCCCGAAATACCGGCACCAGCAGCAGAAAACCTAAAGTATCAGTTACAAAGCCCGGCGTAACCAGCATGGCAGCCGCAATAACCAGACAAAAGCCATCAAACAGTTCCTTAACCGGCAACTCGGCCCGGTTCATTGAATACATTGCCTGATGGAAGGTCTTTAATCCCTGATAACGGAAAATCGATCCGCCAATGATCGCTGTTAGCAAAGACAGGGCAAGAGTATTGAATAGCCCTATTTCTCCACCAACAGAAATGAATACCGATATCTCTACAAACGGTATCAGAATAAAAATCAGAAAAAACGGCACAATAAAATTCCTTGTCCTTATCAGAAAACGCTATATTTATGACATAGAAATACCAAAGCTGTAAGGCAAACTAATGACAGAATATCGCTTTTGTCCAATCATGATTACTGTGATAGATTTGCTTTAAAGATTGAATTTTCGACCTGGACGTTTTTGAGCCACCCGAAGCAGAAGGATAAGATAATAGAAGTGCCGGCCGACGTATTGATATATGCCATTGTAGCCGCAGGCCTTGTTTTCTGGTTGCGCAGCATTCTTGGAACCAGACATGGAAGCGAAAGAGAACGCCCGAACCCTTATACTGCAGAACCGGGGGCCCCGATGACTGCACGACAAGCGAGTATTTCTCTCGCTTCTCAGGATGCATCGAGCAGTGAAGACAGTATCCTCCAGTTAAGCCAGAATCCAACCAACAAATTTGCTATTACCGGAAAACAGGCTGAGAGCGGCTTGATAGCTATCTCACGTACGGATAAGACTTTTGAAATCGAACACTTCCTGCAAGGACCGCAACAAGCTTTTGTAATTAT
>CAZJRT010000170.1:0-4941 GCA_964548445.1 uncultured Pseudobdellovibrionaceae bacterium | reverse complement strand
GGCCGAGTGTCCGTTTTGCTGCTTCACGCACTACGGCAAAAGCTTCGTACATGAGATCGTCGAGCCCTTCTCCTTCGGAAAGACGTTTCCGAAACAGTTCTGTTTGTGAACGAAGCTCTTCGTCACTCATCGATTCGTATTTTGGTTCGAGCTCATTGATTGGAGCTACATGGCGGCTCATTTGTTTCAGGGAGCGCTCATTGCTAGAGCCAAATATTTTTGTGGCCAGGTTTAATAACATTATTCTCCTCGGAATTATTCCGGATTTGCATGTCTGATATAAGACGCCATTTTCAAAGCGTCAATCAAAGCCTGCATATTACTGGAAAAAGAGTTCTTAGCTCTTGCTCTTTAATCCATGTTGGTGCATGAATCTCTTTTACACACGTTCTTTCTTGAATGGAAATTCAAATAAACAATTAAGGAGAATATCTCCCATGACTGACGCACCAGAGAAAAAATCAAACGCCGGACTGATTGCCGTAATCGTGATTCTGGCAGTTGTTGCAGTTGGAGCTTTTGTTTTTCTGACAAAGGCCGATAACAGCACTGCTCAGGAAACTGTTACAGCCGAGAATGTAAGCGAAGATCAAACGGCTACGCAAAACGAACAGGCAGCAGCAGAACAGACCCCGCAAATAGAACTCAAGCCGGGCAATCCTGTTGTGGCAGTTGTAAACGGTCAGGAAATCATGCGTTCTGACGTTTTTGCCTTCATCGCCGGTTTGCCGCAAGATGTTCGGCAGATGCCGCTCACCCAGTTGTTCGAACTTGCTGTTCAGCAACTTGTTAATGCAAAGCTGGTCGAGAAAAAGGCTGCCCAGGCGAATCTCGAAAACGACGAAGCCGTTAAAGAACAGCTTGATCAGGCTAAAGAACAGATTGTTCGTAATGTATTTATCCAGCGCCAGATCGAAGAGCGGATGACAGATGAAAAAATGCAGGCTCTATACAAAGCTTACGCCGAGCGGGTTGGCGATATCCAGGAAACCAAGGCCAGCCACATTCTGGTAGACAGTAAGGAGACAGCTGAAGAGCTGATCAGTAAAGTCAAAAAAGGCGCTGATTTTGCCGAGCTTGCCAAGGAAAACTCAACCGGTCCGTCTGCAGAGCGTGGCGGAGATCTTGGCTGGTTTGCTAAAGGTGAAATGGTTCCTGAATTTTCTGAAGCCGCATTTGCTGCCGAGCCAGGTGATATTGTGGATGAACCCGTACAGACCCAGTTCGGCTGGCATGTGATCAAGGTTGAAGATCGTCGCAATCGCGAAGTGCCTCCTATGGAAGAGGTTAGCCAGATGCTGGAAAACCAGCTTCGTCGTCAGGTTCTGGATACAATGATTAAAGAATGGCGTGCACAGGCTGAAGTTGATGTTTACGGTATCAACGGCGAGGGAACAGAAACTCAAGCCGCGCCTGAAGCAACTGAAGTTGAAGAAGCACCTGAAGCTGCCGCCGCAGAATAAGCTAGCGATCTCAAGGATAACAAAGGCCCTATCCAGATTGGACGGGGCCTTTGATTTAAACAGGAGAATGGAATATCTATGTACAATTCCATTTATGATTTTCGTGACTTTTATAACAGCCACCCGGGACGGGTGGTAAGACGTATTGTCGGTCACAAGATACGGGAGTTTTGGCCGGACGTTGCCGGTTTGCGTGTGCTCGGATGTGGTTATTCCACTCCTTACATGAATTTACTAAAGGAAGATTCGGAACGTTCAGTCCTGCTGATGCCAGCCGCTTTAGGGGCTCACGCATGGCCAGGCAGTGACGATGCCCCCAATGTCGTTTGTTTGGCCGAAGAATCAGAGCTCCCTTTAGAAACAAATTCGATAGACCGCGTTCTACTAATGCATAGTCTTGAACATTCGGAATTGATATCCCCTTTTCTGGAAGAAATCTGGCGGGTTCTAAAAAGTAATGGCTGCATTTTGATAGTAGCTCCCAATCGCCTGAGCATGTGGGCGAGGGCCGAATGGAGCCCGTTCGGACATGGCAGGCCTTTTTCACTTTCCCAATTACATCATTATCTTCGGGATGCCGGATTCGTTCAGGAAAGAACCGGGGAAGCACTTTTTATACCTCCGGTTCGCTCGCAAACAGTTTTTCGCTCGGTAGGATTTTTCGAAGGAATTGGAAGATATGTCTACCCTGCTTTGGGCGGGCTTCATTTTGTAGAGGCAAGTAAGCAGCTATATGCACCAACTGGCCTGAAGGAGCATGTTAGAACCAGAATCCGCGGCAGGGGAATTTTACTACCCAGGCCGGCAACAGCTCGCAGGGATGGTTGATGATCTCTAGGAACCGTACAGTCCAAAGGGGTCGTTCGGATTGATGCCTTCCATAAACTGCTTTTTGCGGTCAACATTGGTGAGTTGATAAACGAGTCCTATCCAGTTGCCAATCATCGATCTGCCGCTATCTGTCCAGGTGTTTTCAAGCAGTGATATCAATTGCTCTTCAGGAAATGGGGGCGGTGTTTTTCCGCGACATAAGTTTTGACGATACTCATTTAAAATAGTCTGAGCTTCTTCGTTAAAGTAGTGATCAGGGAAGGGAGGGTAATCTTCGCGCTCTCCATTTGCGTAATTGAAAACCTCCCTGCGATATTCTTTCAGAAGACTTACGGTGTCGTATTCAGGGTGCCCCTGAAAGCACACCAGACGAATCCCGTCATTACTGCAGGCAACGTGTACGCCAGCTTCCCGGCTTTCTGCTATTACTCTCATTCCCGCCTCTTCAAATTGTGGGCGAGTGATTTCGCTATAGCGGGAATGAGGAACGTCAAAGAGCGTGTTCATACTTTGCGCTAGCGGGTGCCTGCGTTCAGTTACCCGGTGGCCAAAAACCCCCCACTGTTTGTTGTCCCGCCATGACGGCTTCTGGCCGTACACGTAATTGAGAACTGCATGCGAAGCCAGACATGAGCAAAGAGTTGACGTTACATTTTCATATGCCCAGCCAATTAAATCTTTCAAAGGGTTCCAAAAGGTTTCGTTTGAAACATGTGGATTAGTTTCTTCATTGGCTCCGGTTACGATAAGGGCATCCAGCCCCGCTTCGCGTAGCTCTGCAAAATCTTCATAATATTTTTTCAGGTATTCCTGAGTTGACTGGCTTCGTTCTACAACCGGCAGGGTGAAGGGATGAATATAAAACTGGGCGATCTTGTTACTTTCACCGACCAGCCGGAAAAACTGTCGCTCTGTGGCTTCTATCGCAGCATCAGGCATCATGTTGCAAAAACCAATATGGAGTTCGCGGATATCCTGCGTCGTTGCACGGCCTTCAGGGATTATTGTGCGGCCTTCTTTTACAAGGCGCTCGAAGGCTGGCAAATCTGAATGTTTAATCAAAGGCATTTTTTATGAACTCTTGTTTGATTTCTTTCCCGCTTACCTGTATGAAAAGTCCTTATAGCTGATCTACGGACAAAAAGTCCATGACCAAGAAACTGGAAGAAATTAGGCGCAAAATCGACGCATTGGACAACCAGATCCATGATCTTCTCATGGAAAGGGCAGAGCTGATAGTTGATGTGAGCGAGGAAAAACGCAAAAGCAGGCTTCAGGTTATCCAGCCTGCTCGCGAAGCGTTGATGATTCGACGCCTGCTGAATCGTCACGAGGGCAAATTACCAAGGGCGGCTATAGTTCGTATCTGGCGTGAGCTGGTGGGGGCTGTATCGCTCTTGCAGACAGGATTGAAAGTCGCTGTGACTGTGTCCGAAGGAAGGCTTCTCTTCTGGGATATGGCCAAGGATTATTTCGGCAGTGTCTTGCCGATGCAGAGAGCATCTAATCCTTTGGCGGCCATAGGAATGGTTCGTGAAAATAATTCGAATTTTGCAGTGGTCCCATGGCCAACAGATGGAGAAGCCAATCCATGGTGGATCTATCTTATGAGCGGTGAAGCTGAAGATCGCATGAGAATTGTTGTTCGTCTTCCTTACGGCGATATCCGGGATGAACCGCCCGACGGAGAAAACATGGCTTTGATTATTGCCAAAATCTCCTTTGATCCCACCGGTGACGACAGATCATTTCTTGTTATTGAACTGGATCAGAGCGTCAGCCGTGCAAGAATAGTTGATATGGCAAAAAGCGCGGGTATTGAGGCGTTGTCAATGTATTCCCGTAAATTGCCGGGGATGCCGTCAGATATACCTGCTGTCCATTTACTTGAAGTTGAGGGCCACGTTACGGATGACGACGAGCGTGTGAAGAAACTAATCAAGAAACTTGAAGACCGGCAGGCCCGGATAATTTGTGTGGGCGGGTATCCCAAACCGCCGGTCTATGAAAAGATCGAGGACCTGACTGGCTTTTCCTATTCTATAAGCGGCAAATAAATGTTCGATAAAATATGCATCATTGGGACGGGCCTTATTGGCTCCTCGCTCGCAAGAGCTATTAAACGTCATAATCTTTGTCGCCAGATCATATGTGCAGATAAAGATGAGCAGGTCTGTGCAACTGTAAAAAATCTTGGACTGGCTGATATTGTTACCACTAAAGCTTCGGAGGCAGTTAAAGATGCCGATCTGGTTTTAATATGCGTGCCCATGGGGGCTTACGGCAATTTGATTCAGGAGATAGCAGGAGCCTTGAAAGAAGGTGCAATTATCTCTGACGTTGGCTCGACCAAACAAAAAGCCATTGAGGCGATATGTTCTCATTTGCCTTCAAACGTGCATTTTGTGCCAGGTCATCCGATTGCAGGAACAGAACAATCCGGCCCAGAGGCAGGTTTTCCAGAATTGTTTATAAATCGATGGTGCGTGTTAACACCGCTTCCGGAGACTGACTTAAGGGCAGTTGATAAAATGACTGCTTTCTGGGAGGCTTGCGGCTCCCGGATGGAGATTATGGAGCCTCAGCATCATGATCTTGTTCTGGCGATTACCTCGCACTTGCCGCACTTGATAGCTTATACCATTGT
>CAZJRT010000169.1:0-4975 GCA_964548445.1 uncultured Pseudobdellovibrionaceae bacterium | reverse complement strand
AATCTTATATGAAAGCCTACAAGGCTGCGGGGAAGCTGGAGGGGAAAGCCGCGCTTATCTCGGGAGGCGACAGTGGTATTGGTAGAGCCATTTCAATAGCTTACGCGAAAGAGGGAGCGGACGTTGCCTTTATATATCTTGATGAAGATCTTGATGCAGAAGTTACGATGAAGCATGTGGAAGCCGAAGGGCGAAAATGCCTGACTTTTCGGGGAGATATCCGCGACCGGGATTTTTGTTATGATGTCGTCAGGCAGGTACATGAAAAGTTTGGCAAATTAAACATACTGGTTAATCATGCAGGAGAACAACATGAAGTCGATGATCCTGCTGATATCCCGGTAGAACAACTTCACAAAACATTTGAAACCAATGTTTACGGTATGTTTTATCTGACGCAGGCGGCTTTGCCGAATATGAGCGAAGGCGATTGCATCATCAATACAACCTCAATTGTTGCTTATCGCGGTCAGCCGGTGCTGGTTGATTATGCCGCTTCCAAAGGTGCTGCGCTCGGCTTTACAAGGGCGCTTGCGGAAAATCTCGCCAAAAAGGGAATACGGGTTAATGGTGTTGCTCCCGGACCGATATGGACGCCTTTAATACCTGCTTCTTTTGATGAGGAAAAAGTGGCTCATTTCGGAGAAAGCTGCTTAATGGGGCGGGCAGGGGAGCCTGATGAAGTGGCACCTAGCTACGTTTTTCTGGCAAGTGATGATGCTTCTTACATGACTGGTCAGGTTATGCATCCTAATGGCGGCTGGATCATAGGAGGTTAAACATGACACAGCAGATCCAGGAAAAATGGCTGGAAGGACAAAGCGCAATTGTTACGGGCGGTAGCCGGGGAATCGGTGCGGCTATAGTGAAGCAGCTGGCAGTACGAGGTGCAAATACGATCATCAATTATCGAAGCAGCAAAGAAGAAGCCATACAGGTAATGGATGATATCGAAAATGCCGGGGGTTGCTGCCGCGTAGTGCAAGCCGATGTTTCCAGAGCAGAAGACGTTGACCATCTTGTAGGTAAAGCGCTCGAAGAGTTCGGGGCACTTGATATCATGGTAACTAACGCTGGTATCCAGAAGGATGATGCATTTCTGGATATGACACTTGAGCAATGGAACCGTGTTCTGGATGTGAATCTGACTGGTCAGTTTATATGCTCCCAGAAGGCCGCAAAAATATTTTGCAAACAGGGGGTGAGAGAAGAAGTCTCAAAATCAGCAGGTAAAATCATTAATATGAGTTCAGTACATGAAGTAATTCCCTGGGCTCATCACGTAAACTATGCAGCTGCAAAAGGCGGTGTGCAAATGCTGATGCGTTTAATAGCGCAGGAACTGGCCTCATCTAAAATCAGGGTTAACGGCATAGCTCCCGGCGCAATCAGAACGGACATAAACCGGGAGGTCTGGTCTGATGAGCAAAAACGCGATGAGTTGCTCGAGTTAATCCCCTACGGCAGAATCGGTGAGACAGAAGATGTTGCCTCAGTTGTTTCGTGGCTGTGTTCAGATTATGCCGAATATATAACCGGTACCACGCTCTTTGTTGATGGTGGTATGACCCTTTATCCGGGATTTATTGGTGGCGGATGAATCCTAAAGATTTTGATCGATCGCGCGCGATATATCTCTAATTGAGCAATACGTACCTCCCGGCAGCTTACTCACTGCCTGCATCAGATCGGGCCCGGCGCCTCTTTCTCTGATATATTCGGCGATATCGAAATTATTGGCAGGTAAAGAAATACCTTTAAGAGATTTGTTTATTTCAATAGGAGTTAGATGCATTTTGCTAGTTCCACTCTTTGCTTTTAACGCTAAAGGCAAAACCGCTTCGGCTCTTACCCAAAACGGCTCTATTTGCCTTCCTCAGACTTATTCTTCTGAATGACTTTCCGCACGGGATCTCTTGCCGCCTTTGCGACCGGCTTCCCGTGCAGCCTTGCCACCAGTAAACTGGCTTTGCTCGTTGCGACTGGACCGGTTGACAGGCTTTTTGTCTTCGCTTGTCATGCTATCCTCCTGGGTTGTTGATTGCTTATCTAACAAGTGTTGAAGGTCAGATGTTCCCGAATAAAGAACGGCTCCATAAAAAATAGGAACACTTGCGTCTGGCTCGTCGTTTGTTTCATAAGGAGGTTCGAAAATGGATACATTAATAGCTGTTGCACTGGCTAACGAGAGTGAAGGAAGCAAGGTATTAGGTCAGTTGCTGGAAATGCAGAAAAAACGAAAAATCAAAATGAAAGATGTATGTGTCGTCAGAAGGCATGAAGGTGGTAGTGTTGAGGTGAAGCAGTTAATGGAAAGTGTAGAAGGTGCGATTTATTACGGCATGCTTTTAGGCGGTTTGGCCGGACTGCTATCCGGTCTGGTTTTTATTGGCCCAATAGCAGGAATCGGCCTGGGTATTTTACTGGGGGGACTGCTCGGATCGATATACGGGTACCTCGACGATTATGGCATAAACAATGACTTCATACGAGAGACGGCAACTTTGCTGGAACCGGAATCATCAGCGGTGTTCCTGCTATCGGACCGACGCCACACAGACAGAATTCTAAGTCTTCTGGCCAATTATTCGGGTGAGGTTTTGCACACCGATTATAGTGAAGGCAAGGAGCAGGATCTGTTTAAAAAACTGCAAAAGGCCCGTAAGGAAGATAAATTTCGCGAAATCATGGATGTTAACGAAACGGGAGCTTACGGTCGCAAGAAGGGCAATGAGGTCTGATTTCTGTTTTTTATTTCACAAATTTTCGTCGCAGCCATCCAAGTACAACCAGGATGAAGGCTATCAGTATAAAAGTAGCAAAGGCCAATGCGTAAAAGCCGTAGCCTATACAAAGACCAAGGCTTCCTGATGCCCAGATACTTGCTCCGGTTGCTGTTCCAACAACGTGGTCCTGGCCTGTGTGGATAATCGCTCCGGCACCAAGAAAGCCGATACCAGTTAGAATGCCTTGAACAATACGATTTGGGTCAACCATGAAATTTTCTTGTTCGGGTATTACAAATACTATTTCCATGCTTACTATTGCCAGCAGTGCTGAGGCTGTACAAACAATCATATACGCCCGAAAATCGACAGGTTTGTTTTTTATGTCGCGATCAAGGCCCATTACCAGACCGGCGATAGCCGCAAGGCCTAGCCGGATCAACATTTCCTGAAGTTCAATGCTTTCCAGATCAAAGTTCATTTTAATCTACAGTAGTATAAGAAAGAGAATCAGGACCAGGATGGCGATCATAAGGATGGTTTCTTGTTGCCTGGATGTGCTGATCCAAAAGACTTTCTTGTGTTCCCTTCCGGCAAACCGGCCTCGGGTACGATGTAACCCTTCTGCAGGATGAAAGAGATTGCCATCATCATTTATTTTTTCAGCGGTCTTGTCGAACTGGCCGGAATAGGCTTTTCTGGCCATATAAAGATCCATAAGAGCAGGGAAAAATTTATCTCCTAAAATAGCTTGTATAGCTGGCCAGCCTACCCATACTTCACGTTTGTCAGGATTGTTGCTCGCCCATAGGACAGCCTGGGCGCATGCTTTTGGGGAGTAGATCGGAGGTAGAGGCATCGGGTGGTAAGCGAGGTGCCGTCTGGCCCAGTCAAATTGCGGAGTATTAATTGCCGGCATATGGATGTGAGTAATGTTTATGCTCTCAACGCCGTCATGTATCATCTCACATCGTAATGCATCAATAGCCCCCCGTATGGCGCTTTTCGCCCCGCAATAAGGGGCTTGTAAAGGGATCGATCGATAAGAGAGCGCTGAGCCGATCTGTATAATATGCCCGCCCTCTTTCTTCATTAGTCTAAAAGCTTCACGGATGCCGTAAACAGACCCCAGGTAAGTAACTTCTGTAACCTTTGCGAATTCTTCAGGAGTAATATCTTCGAAGCGTGAGAAGATAGTTACCATGGCATTGTTGATCCAGATATCCGGCGCGCCTATCTGGCTTTGCAAATGTTCTGCAGCATTTGAAAGCGATTTGTAATCAGACACATCCGTTACTGCCCATGAAGCTTTCCCAGGCATTTCTGCAGAGGCTTTTCTCAGTGCGTTTTCATCACGTGCTATAAGGCCAACATCTGCTCCGTCTTTTGCAAAAGCTCTTGCGATTGCCCGTCCAAGTCCTGCTGATGCACCAGTCACATAAACGGTTGTCATGGCTGGCTGTAACCTATCGTCGTTAGAAGCGCATTTTCAGCCTGTCGACTGTCCAGCCGTGTGTGCTGGACAATTACCGGCACATCAGAAACCAAAGTGCTGGCATAGTCTGTGCTACGCGGTACCGGCTCCGGGTCTTGCAGGTCATTAAAGCGCAGGTGAAGAGTTCTCCTGGCAGGCACCTGAACCTTATACGGCCCCACCGGATCACGGTCGGTGAAGTAAAGCGTAATATAAACGTTTGCCTCTTCCGTATTGGGATTAAGGATGCAGGCAGTCTCGTGGCTGAGCATCTCTGGCTCGGGGCCATGGCTGCTGTCAGGAATATATCCTTCAGGTATTGCCCATATTCTTTTTCCTATAGTTTCTTGGTTCATTATTCCCCCTTTGCTTTCAATATTTACAAACAAAAGAAGTAAAGGATTGTTCCGATGGTCGTTTTTGCCATGGATGATTGAACTTTTTCCAGCAGGGCGCATTAGGTCAATAAGATAATGGATGCTATGGAGGCCTTGATGCTGAAGAAGATGCTAAAAAAAATGCTTAAGAAACATGCTTATATTATAACGATAATGGCTGGATCAGCTTGTGTTGCGGCACCAGCATACGCTCAGGTTCTGACAGAATATGAAGATGACGATCCGATAGCCATCTCAGGTACCGTACAGGATATCAGGGGAGATGAATTTACTCTCAACTATGGCCAGGGTCTGGTCACTATTGAAATGGATGACTGGGACTGGTTTGCCAATGAGGCAGAAGCTCTTATCCCGGGTGAACAGGTAACAGTATCGGG
>CAZJRT010000168.1:0-5011 GCA_964548445.1 uncultured Pseudobdellovibrionaceae bacterium | reverse complement strand
CCGGGCGTTCTCATTTAAAGCAGATTTCAAATAGATGCCGGACGATACGAGTAATATAAGAAGAAAGGCGACAAGCCCAACAAGTTTAAGCCTGATAGTCATGCCAAAAGCAATTAATGTAGTGAGTTTTGAATATTCTATTTAGTGCAAACTTTGCAAAAAAACAGGGAAGGCAAGTATTTAATAGCCGATAGTATCGGAAACCTGAACCCCGGTATTTTGCAGGCACCATGCCAGAATAGCTTTCTGGGCGTGAAGACGGTTTTCTGCTTCGTCGTAAATGACGCTGGCGGAAGAAGCCAGCACTTCGTCGGTAACTTCTTCACCGCGATGTATCGGCATGCAATGCATGAATATAGCCTCAGACTTGGCCTTGTTCATAAGATTGCTATTTACCTGATAGGGCTGAAAAATATCTGTCGATTTACCCTCTTGCCCCATCGAAACCCAGGTGTCTGTGATAATGATATCGGCTCCACTTGCCGCTTCCTGCGGATCTTCGGTGAAGGTTACACGGTCCCATTCTTCCTTGTTTGCGGATAGCTCCGGCGGCACTGCGCACGCAAGGTCAAAGTTCCATATGCTTGCGGCCTGAGACCATGTTCTCGCGACATTGTTGAAATCGCCGAACCATGCGGCTTTTTTGCCACGAATTGTCTCCAGTTTTTCTTCTACAGTCATTAGATCCGCCATGATCTGGCAGGGATGCGAGTAATCGGTAAGCCCGTTAATGACGGGAATGTTAGTGTTCTTTGATAGCTCCAGCAGAGTATCATGGCCGCTCATGCGGATCATTATCGCATCAACGTAACGGGAAAGAACGGCTCCGGTGTCTTCGATACTTTCGGCTCCGGTTAGCTGCATCTCTTCCATATTCATAACGATTGTATGGCCGCCAAGCTGTTTCATGGCGACTTCAAAGCTCATTCTTGTTCTGGTGGATCGCTTGTCGAATACCATTGCAAGAGAAAGGCCACCGAAAATTTGAGGCGGCGTAAACTTTACGGCCTTCATGCCGTGTGCGTCGCGTAATATTGCTTTTAGCATATCAGCCGGAATGTCCGGCAAGTCGATAAAGTGACGAGTCATATATATTATCCTGCCGCCTGAGCGGGTTGTTGTTTAATGATTGTATTTCTTAGTATATCGATTGCTTCATCGACTTCCTTGCGGGTGATGGTAAGGGGAGGCACGAAGCGTAACGAGTTCTCGCCGCAGCTAAGAGCGACCAGTCCGTTTTGAAGCAATTCCATTATCAATTCCTTGGATTTGCCTAATGTGTAATCGGCGGCAATCATCAAGCCCAGACCACGGACATTTTCAAAGGCTCTGGTGTCTTCTCCAAGGATCTTGAGTTGTTCTCTCAAATATTCGCCGCTTTCATTTACTTTTTGTAAGAAACCATCTTTTTGCAGTTCTTCCAGAACGACACGGATAGCACAGCAGGCAAGTGGATTGCCGCCATAGGTCGAGCCGTGTGAGCCATGTGTGATATGTGAAGTAAATTTGCGTTTGCCCATGTAAGCGCCGACAGGGAAGCCTGCGCCCAGACCTTTCGCAAGGCAGATAAGGTCGGGAGTTACACCGTAATGCTGATAAGCATGAAGGGTGCCGATGCGGCCAATACCGCACTGCACTTCGTCTAAGATCAGAGCAATGTCAAAACGATCACAAAGTTGACGCAAGCCTTTAAGGAACTCAGGCTTTGCCGGAATAATACCGCCTTCGCCCTGAACAGGCTCTACAATTATCGCGGAAGTTTTATGGCTCGCATGCTTTTCAAAAGAGGCAAGGTCATTGAAGATCGCTTCATGCATGCCGGATAGTAACGGCTCAAAACCTTTGCGGTAGCATTCCTGCCCGTTAACTGAAAGTGCGCCCATTGTGCGTCCATGGAAAGAGTCGCGGGCATAAATTACTTCTGTGCAATCATTGCCTTTGGTCTCAATAGACCATTTGCGGGCGGTCTTAAGCGCGCCTTCGACTGCTTCCGCACCGGTCGAACAGAAGAAAACCTGATCGAAATCATTATTGGTGCTGGCTAAAATTTCTTCCGCCGCAGCCAGACGTTGCGGATCCACGACATAGCAAAGTCCAAGTTGGAGCTTGCCCATCTGTTCCTGCATAGCTTTTGTATAAGCAGGATGGTTATGGCCTAGCTGATTGACGGCAATGCCTGCGCCAAAATCGAGATATTTTCTGCCTTCTGTATCGTAAAGGTAAAAGCCGTCACCTCTTTCAAACATCACCGGCCAGTAGGGGTATACGTTGATTAGAATATCATTGGCTTTCGACAAGAAGGATTTTTCCATGGGTGCGACTCTTAAAGTATCTGGTTTAGTATTGCCAACCCCCCCCGGATTTCTTTTTCGTTTATTATCAAAGGGGGCAGGATGCGTAGAGTCTTAGCCCCTGATTTCCATGGAAGCAAGCCTTTTTCCCGGCAGTTATCCAGAGTGTCCTTGAGAGGCAGGGTTATATCAATGGCCGCGATGAGCCCAATGCCGCGTACATCCGTAACTGTGGCCTTTGTGTTTTTAAGCGTATTAAGTCCCTCGAGCAGCACTTTGCCGTTTGCTTTAACGCTTTCAAGAAAGCCTGGTTTGAGGATTTCCTTAAGGACGAATGCAGCGAGATGCGTCGCAAGCGGATTGCCGCCGAAAGTCGAGCCGTGCGCGCCGATGGTGAATACTTCGGAGAATTCGCGTTTAGCCAAAATAACGCCGATCGGAAAACCGTTACCGAGTCCTTTGGCAAGCGTCATAATATCCGGCCAGATGCCGTAATGCTCGCAGGCAAATAGCTTGCCGGTGCGGCCAATGCCTGTCTGGATTTCATCGAAAATCAGAGCGACAGTCTTTTGGTCGCAAAGCTCACGAAGGCCTTGCAGGAACTCTTGGGTGGCCGGGATAATTCCGCCTTCGCCCTGTATAGGTTCGACGATGATGGCGGCGGTCTTGTCATTAACCAGCGCCTTTACGCTTTCAAGGTTATTAAACTCGGCGAATCTGGAGCCGGGCACCAGCGGGTCGTAAGCGGCATTGGCTTGCTCTCCTTTGGTAATGCTCATCGAACCAAATGTGCGGCCATGAAAAGAGCCTTTAAAGCAGATTACCTCTATGCAATCTGGTCCTTTGGTTTCCTTGGCCCATTTGCGGGCGAGTTTGAGTGCGCCTTCCACTGCTTCGGTGCCGGAATTACAGAAGAAAACCTCATCCATCTCGCTGTTATTTACAAGTAGCTCTGCGGCTTCCATCTTGCCTTCGGTCATATAGGAGCAGGGGATGTGATTGAGCTTTGCCAATTGAGAGCTGGCTGCCGCCAAATAACCCGGATGCGCATGACCAAGGGAATTGACCGCGATCCCGGCAGCAAAGTCGAGATAGCGTTTGCCGTCGCTGTCGTAGAGATAAACACCTTCTCCGCGCTCGATAACAATCGGCTGTACCGGGTAGGTGTCCATAGTGACGGCTGAGCCACGTTTTATGATCTCGTCCTTGTTCATGCCTGTTTTTGCATTTTGATTTCGTTCATATAGCGCTCTTTGTCGTCAACCTTCAAAATCATTGTGCCCGGCCCGACAGGCTCAAAGATCTCTTTCAGTAAAGCATTCTGTCTGAAGCCGTTCAGGAGGTGGATCCGGCGCACTCCGGCGTTCAGCGCCCGCAGGCAGTTCTCCAGTTTTACCCGCATGCCGTCATTGACTGTGCCGTTGGCGATAAGTTCAGGGATCGCCTTATCGGTAATGGTTGATGCCACTTCTCCATCAATTAGCACTCCATCAACGTCTGATAAGAAAACCAGTTTGTGGGCTTCAGTGCCGATGGCCAGTTCTGTCGCTACTGTATCAGCGTTGATATTGCAGAGCGTCCCGTCTTTGGTTGTTGTCAGGCAGGCGCAGGCGATAAAATTGGTCACCCGGAAAGGCCGCATTACCGAGCGTTTGATGACGTCTTTGATGTCTCCGACAAAACCGAAATTGATAGGGGCCTTGGGACGCAGTTCCACATTCAGCCAGTCGTTTGGTACGGCATTCAGTGAAAGACCTTGCAAGCCTTCGGTTGCCATTGCTGAAGTGAGCTTAAGGCTAAGTCCGCCTCCCATCACTTCTTTCATGACCTCAAGAGTGGTGGCGTCCGTAATGCGGCGACCCTGATGCTTTTTGATTTCCAGCCCGCGTTCCTTGAGGGCCTTGTCGGTGGCTGCACCTCCGCCGTATATCAGCAGTACTTTGGTGCCATTAAAAGTCAGTTCCTTGATATTGGCGAGCAGATTGGCAAGGGCTTTATCATCGGATACCAGCTGGCCACCAGCCTTGATGACGAACAAATTGTCCTTAAACCGGTTGCGGTAAAAGGCGTCCATTACAAATTTAGGAAACTTCTTGTTTTTAGTCATGGTTTTTTCCTTTTCCCTTTAAGTCATCCCGTTGAAAAACGGGATCCATTGTGCCTATCCGTTAGCTCTTATGGATACCGGCTTTCGCCGGTATGACGGTTTTGGATCAAAATAAGGATTCATATAAATCTCTCCATTCAGGATTTGATTTCTCAATCAATTCAATTTTCCAATTACGTTTCCATTCTTTCATCTGTTTTTCACGAGTAATAGCATTTTCTGCCCTTTTCTTGTTGTTCAAAATAAACTAGATTTTTGACTTGATGCTTTTTCGTGAATCCGTCCGCCTCCTTCCTGATGTTCGTATACCCGCTTGCGAAGATCGGAAGTTACGCCGATATATGCCGTTATATAATGTCCCGTACCGTCTGCTGGCCATGATATAGACGAAAAAGCTTTTTTCCATTTTCCTTCTCTCCTTAAGTCGTCCCGTTGAAAACGGGATCCATTGTGCTATCCGTTAGCCCTTATGGATACCAGCTTTCGCCGGTATGACGGTTCAGGGGTATACAGGCCCGTAACTATTCAGCCCTTCGGTCTCCTCAAATCCAAACATCAAATTCATATTTTGTACGGCAGTGCCGGAAGCGCCTTTCATCAGTTTATCAATTGC
>CAZJRT010000167.1:0-5024 GCA_964548445.1 uncultured Pseudobdellovibrionaceae bacterium | reverse complement strand
TATTAACAATTGATTGTGCAAGATATTCAGCTGCCTCTTTCATACCTTTTAGAGAAAAAGGATCTGGAAAATCTTCCCTCAGAGTAGGATTAAGAAAACGTTCAGCCTCACCCGACTGAATTCCTCGCGATACAAGCAGCCGGGCTATTATCTCTGGCAACTGGTGCCTGGCTACCATTTCGGAAACTGCACTGATATCTGGTAGCGGAAACTGCCACCTGGCCCGCATTAAAGAGTGTTGGACGTCAAGCATCCCTACAAATCCTCAATACGCATAGCACAAGGAGATTCAATAACCGACGTAAGAGAAGCTATTCTTTCGCAAGCATGCGCGATATCGCCTTGCTGCGCTTCATGAGTAGTAATAATCAAAGAAACCGGCTGGCCGGGATCCCTGCCATATTGTAGTAAAGACTCAATCGAAATATTATGATCTCGCAGAATCGCAGCAATATCAGCAAGCACCCCTGCCTTGTCCAGTACATTCAACCGCAAATAAAAGCGGCAATTCAGCATACCCGCATCAGCCCACTCCGCTTCAACAAGTTGACTGGCAGGAACCCCAAAACAGGGCAATCTATGTCCTCTGGCCAAATCCACTATATCTGCAACAACTGCCGAAGCCGTAGGCCCGGCTCCCGCCCCTCGTCCTATTGAAATACTGTCACCAAAAAAGTCTCCATGCACCTGCACGGCGTTAAAGACATCCCCTACCGCTCCTAAAGTGCTATCTTGTGATACCAGACAAGGCTCCACCATTTGGACTATCCGTTTTTCGCCGGCTTCATCTTCGGTGCGTCGTGTCACTCCCAGCAGCTTGATTGTATAGCCAAGCTCTGCTGCAAAGCGAATATCTTCAGCAGTAATCCGGCGAATTCCCGTAACCCTAAGCCGCTCATAATCAGGATTAACACCAAATGCCAAAGCCGTAAGAAGGGTTAATTTATGTGCAGTGTCAAAACCATCGACATCCAGTGAAGGATCGGATTCTGCGTACCCCTTTTCCTGTGCTTCCTGCAAAACATCCAGAAACGCTTTACCGGTAGCAGCCATCTCGCTGAGAATATAGTTACAGGTACCATTCAAGATCCCATATACAGCGTCAACTCTGTTGGCGGCATATCCTTCACGTAATTTCTTGATAATCGGAATGCCGCCCGCAACTGCAGCTTCATAGGCAAGCACAGATCCTTTCTCCTCGGATAAAAGAGAGAGCTCTTTACCATGATGAGCCAGAAGGGCTTTGTTAGCTGTTACAACATCTTTTCCGGCTTCAAGCGATCTGCTAACCAGATCTTTTGCTATCCCGTCCTCTCCGCCTATTAATTCGATAACAGCATCACAGTTATCCATCTTTGCGAAATCCCGAGGATCTTCGCACCATTTGTAGGAAGAAAGATCAACGCCCCTGTCTATCTCAGGATTTCTTGCGCTAACAGCAACTATCTCGATAGGCCTGCTGGCACGCCGGGCAATCAATTCATGATTTCCCTGCAAAATTTTTACAACGCCAGAGCCAACGGTACCCAGTCCGGCAATTGCTATGCAAAAGGGCTTTGTTTGAAAAGTCATTTTATTTGTTCACATTAATTATTCTGTGTGGATTTCGACCCGGCGACTCGCAGCATTTTCGTTCATGCTGTCAAGATTCCGTGGAGGTTCCGTATCACCAAAAGCACAAGTCGTAATTTTATCAGCAGGAACACCCTGACGAATCAATGCACGTGATACATTGTATGCACGATCCATCGACTTCTTCAGATTGATAATATCCTTTTCTTTTGGATCATTGGCATCGGCTACCTTGCTTGCGTGCCCCTCAACAATGATCTCTCTTGTCGAATCTGAAGCATCATCAGCAACAGAAGTTAAGAGCCTGCGGCTGGATTTGTCCAGACTTGCGGAATCATGCGCGAAATAGACCACGTTCTCAGGTTCTTCCGATTTATCCGCTACAGGAGCACGGAAAGGAGTGACCTTGTCGGCCTTTGCCGGAAAAGGTGAAGGAAAAACTGACCGATCTTCCGATTGTTTGAAAGGTGAAGGGAATGCCCGTCTTTCATCAGAAGGTGGGCGGAGTGAAGGTCTTTCCGAACCCCATGCGCCATTTGGAACATCTTCAAATGGATATACTGTCACATCCTGATCCGTCAAAGCGGGAACGCCCCCTTCCGTAGCGGGCAAGGCTCTGGAACCGGCTATGGGACCGTCCAGTGAGAAAATCTCTACGTCCTGATTATCTATCATCCCGGAGAGATTCACAGGTTCCTCCGCAGTATCAGACAACGGGAAAAGCAATCCTGGCCCGTCCTCATATATGCGATTATCGGCTATATTCTTCTCGGCCGGAGGAACAGGCTGGGCCTCATGGCTCATTTCATTACGGTCTGAGAAACATGAAGGAAAACCGGCGCAGCCGCTAAGGCCTAACGCTTGCAACGCCAACACGAGTGTCAGGTATCTTTTTACTTTCAATTGTCGTCTCCAATATTTGCTGCGCCCGACAATCCTAGCTACCTACACCCGGGCTTTCAAGACACTGGATAAAATACTCCAGATATTTTCAGACTTAATTTTCGCTTTTGTATTTCTGCGCAAGATCAGCGTAGAGAGTTGCCGACTTCTTGAAATATTCCAGCTCTTCATCTGTGATTGAACGCATAAACCTGGCTGGACGTCCGCCCCATAATTCACCAGAAGAAATTATTTTACCTGGAGTCACCAGAGCACCTGCAGCGACCATGGCCCCCTCCTCAACGACCGCGCCATCCATAACGCACGCCTGCATACCTATAAATGCACCGCTGCGAATCTCACATGCATGCAATAGCGCCGTATGCCCAACCGTTACATCATCACCGATATAAGTACCATAACGACCGGTAGCCACATGAATTACACTATTATCCTGGATATTCGTGCGCGCTCCTATCCTGATGCAGTTGACGTCGCCTCTGATCGTACACCCAAACCAGATGCTGCTTTCCGATCCAATTTCAACATCGCCAATCACATTTGCTCCCGGAGCTATGAAAACACTTTCATCAAATTTTGGACTAATACCCTCAAAAGGCAGAATATTCATTTCAATTGCACCTCTAAAGAAAGCGCCCCGACAATGAACCGGGGCGCCGTTTTGTTCCGGTATAATAATAGCAATTAACGCTTTGCCCACTGCTTGGAGCGTCTTGCCTTGTGTTTGCCGATCTTCTTACGTTCAACCTGACGGGCATCACGTGTCAGCATGCCTGCTTTCTTAAGTACAGGCCGCAAATCGGGATCAAATTTCTCAAGAGCCCGGGATATTCCATGACGTACAGCTCCAGCTTGTCCAGAAAGTCCGCCACCGGTAACCGTGCAGTAAACATCAAACCGGCCAACTCTGTCAGCTATCAAAAACGGCTGATTAAGTACGAGTCGTTGTGTCTGACGCGCAAAATATGAGACTTGATCTCGTCCGTTGACAGTAACTTTACCGTTACCCGGCTTAAGCCAGACGCGAGCAACTGCGTTCTTCCGACGACCGGTAGCATAAGCTCTGCCATATTCATCGAGTTTGGGTTTGCGTTCTTCCTGAACTTCAGCTTCAGCATCAGCGTTCTGAGCCAGGTCTTTGAGATCAGTCAATGATTCCTGTTTCTGTTCTTTAGCCATATTTATTACGCCCTTTTATTCTTGCGGTTAAGAGAGGCAACATCCAGAACTTCAGGCTGTTGAGCTTCATGAGGATGTTCTGCCCCGGCATAGACTTTGAGATTGCCCATTTGACTGCGGCCCAGCGGTCCGCGCGGCAACATCCTTTCAACTGCCTTCTGCACAACTCTTTCAGGATGAGCACCGGATAAAATCTGACCTTTGGTACGGCCTTTAATTCCTCCCGGATATCCTGTGTGCCAGTAGAAAACATCCTGATCGCGCTTGTTACCAGTAAGGCGAACTTTTTCCGCATTGATCACAATAATATTATCACCGCAATCAATATGAGGGGTAAACTGTGGCTTGTGCTTGCCGCGCAAACGCTTTGCAACAAGGCTTGCAAGGCGGCCTAAAACTAGGCCTTCTGCGTCGATCAGCACCCATTTTTTTTCAATTTCACTTGGTTTTGCTGAATACGTTTTCATGATATAAACCTTTACCTTCGGGCGGCTCTGGACAAAATGTCCATTCGCAGCCATATCTATAAGTCACGCGAGTTATGGCGCAAAGCCCCATGACTGTCAATAAAAAATTGAGAACTAAAAACAACAAGATAGCATAACGGTACCACAATACCACAAGGTCAAACAATGAAAGACACTCGAAAAACACAAGGCTTTGATACCATTGCCATTCACGCAGGCTCCCATCCTGATCCTGCGACCGGTGCCCGGGTAATGCCTGTATACCAAAACGCTTCTTATATGTTTAAGAGCGCAGATCATGCCGCCAAATTATTTGACCTGGATGAAACCGGCTATATCTACTCCCGCCTGACCAATCCAACCGTAGCGGCGCTTGAAGAAAAGCTGACAGCTCTGGAAGGGGGCGTTGGAGCGACCTGCACATCATCGGGGCACGCAGCGCAAATGCTTGTGTTTTTTGCCTTGCTCGGCGAAGGCGATGAATTTCTTGCCGCCAGACAACTATACGGTGGCTCGCTAAATCAATTTAAAAACAGCTTTTCAAAAGCATTTGGCTGGAAATGTCACTTTGTAGATGCGACTGATCCTGAAAACTTTCGTCAGTCATTAACACCGAAAACAAAAGCCATATTTATAGAAAGCCTGGCCAATCCGGGCGGAATAGTAATCGATATAGAAGCCGTTGCCGCGATTGCCAACGAGGCAGGCATTCCACTGATTGTTGACAATACAATGGCGACACCCTGGCTATGCAAACCGTTTGAACACGGGGCGCATATCGTAACACATTCAACTACAAAATTTTTAAGCGGCCACGGTAATTCATTGGGCGGGGCAATTATTGACAGCGGACAGTTCGACTGGAGCATGTTTCCAGACAAGTATCCATCTCTTGCCCAACCG
>CAZJRT010000166.1:0-5031 GCA_964548445.1 uncultured Pseudobdellovibrionaceae bacterium | reverse complement strand
GATTTGTTTGAAAGTAGTTTCCCAAGAGCTTTCACGCTCATGAAAGGCAGCAATAAGCTCTTCCAGCTCGCTTCGTCGCGAACCAGAAGCTGCTGCTTCAAAATTTTCTAATGGATCTGACATCCCTATTGCCGCCCGTATTTCCGGTTTTTTATTTATTCAAGCATAATTATACGGAAAAAGGCAAAAAACGGCAAGGCGTTTACGTAATTACGACCCTACATCACTGTAATCGCTAACTAAAATTTCCCGTTTTCCGGTTCTGTTTGGTTTGGACACAACCCCTTGCCGTTCCATTTCCTCGACGATTTTTGCCGCCCGGTTATAGCCGATATTAAAACCGCGCTGGATAAAGCTGACTGAGACCTTCCCTTCACGGGCGATATAGGCAACTGCTTCATCATAAAGTTCATCGACTTTGCTGCCGCTGCTACTTCCATCACTAAACAGAGCGCCCATTACTTCGCTACCTTCAATTCCACCTTCATCGGTAACATCATCGATGTAATTTGGCTCGCCCTGGGCCTTGAGGTAGGTAGTAACATTTTCGACGTCATGGTCTGAAACAAAGGGGCCATGCACCCGGGTTATCCTGCCGCCCGATTCCATATAAAGCATGTCACCCATGCCTAGCAATTGCTCGGCACCGCCTTCGCCCAGAATAGTGCGGGAATCGATTTTGGATGTAACCGCAAAGCTGATGCGGGTAGGGAAGTTTGCTTTAATAACGCCGGTAATTACATCGACGGAAGGGCGCTGCGTGGCCATGAGCATGTGAATGCCGGCAGCTCTTGCCATTTGCGCCAGACGCTGTACGGCAGCCTCTACATCTTTTCCGGCAACAAGCATCAGGTCGGCGAATTCATCCACTACAACGACGATGTAAGGGAGTTCCGTCAAGTCTATAGGTTGCTCTTCATACACAGGCTTGCCGGTCTCAGAGTCAAATCCGGTTTGAATGCGGCGAGTTAGAACTTCTCCCTTGCGACGGGCTTCTTTCAGGCGGGCGTTATAGCCTTCGATATTACGAACTCCCAGTCTCGACATCGCACGGTAGCGGTTCTCCATCTCCTGAACTGTCCATTTGAGCGATACCACTGCCTTTCCTGGCTCGGTTACCACGGGCGAGAGCAGATGCGGGATATCATCATATACAGATAACTCCAGCATTTTCGGGTCGATCATTATAAAGCGGCATTTTTCCGGGGGCAGCCGGTAAAGCAAGGATAATATCATTGTATTGATGCCAACTGATTTGCCCGAGCCTGTGGTTCCTGCGATCAGCAGGTGAGGCATTTTGGACAGATCGCCGATAATAGGCTGGCCGCCAATATTTTTACCGAGAACCAGCGGCAATTTTGCATGGCTTTTCTGGACTTCGCGTGTGGCCAGTAACTCTCGCAGGTAAACTGTCTGACGTGTGCGATTCGGCAGTTCAATGCCGATAACATTGCGTCCGGGTACTACTGCACAACGTACGGAGACTGCTGACATGGACCGGGCAATGTCATCGCTTAAAGAGATAACCCGCGAGGTTTTGATTCCAGGAGCCGGCTCAAGTTCATAAAGGGTAACTACTGGCCCCGGATGAATGCTGACGATATCACCTCTTACATTGAAGTCTGACAATACGTTCCGCAACATTTCCGCGTTGCGTCTTAGAGCGGCTTCATCGGGAAGATGGCTGGAATTATCTGCTGGAATATCTTGCAGCAAATCCATTGGCGGATATTCCCAATCGCTGTTTTCACTGAACAATCTTCCCTGGGAACTGGTATTTTTTGCTGAAGTTGAGGTTTTATTCATTGTAGCAAGAACCGGTGGAGGGATGGCCGAAACCGGCTCCTCCTGCTCTTGTGCCTGTTCCTGTTCTTTTTTCCTTACGGAAGCTTTTCTCGTTTTTGCGGCGGCGGAGGCCCGTATGACAGGTTTCCTGACAGGGGCCCGGTCAGGATCATTATAATGACGTACCCAGTCGGCAAATCGTCCGGCATAATAGATAATGCTCTCAAAGATGAAACGGAGTCTGTCACAGGCGAATAACAAAATGGCCTTCCAGCCGGATAATGGTATGGAGAGGGCATAGCCAAAAGCAGCCAGGCCTGCAATTCCACATAGAACAGCCAGAGCGAGATGTTCCCATCCGGCAATGTAGGGATGCGCCAGGGCGGTAGTTTTATCCAGGAGCAATGCTCCTCCGCTGCCGCCTGAATACGGATGAACCAGCCATTCACCTGAGGGCACTCTGGCAAAGGCAACGGCAAGCAAAATTGCTGAAGCGATTAGTGCGCTAAGGCGAAAAAGAAAAGGTTTAATCGGCTGGCGGCGAAAAAGACGGAAACCCCAGACAACAGCTACTATTCCAAATACTACGCTTCCAGCTCCAAGGCCCTGTAAAAGTAAATCTGCAGTATAGGCGCCTGGCGTTCCGCCCCAGTTCCGGACCGAAACTTCTCCAACAACCGCTGTATTAAAGGATGGGTCGATATAGCTGTAACTGGCTAAAGCCAACAGTATAAATGCCCCGAGCCCCAGAAAGCCGAGCGAAATAGCATCTATTACTCTTCGAGCCAGAAAGATCTGGACGCCTTCGGGCAGGAATCCGATGCTGCTGTTCGATCTGCGGGTTTTTTTGCGTCTGGTAGCCATGAACTTGAAAATCGAAAGGAAAATTCTTTTTAGGATTTTAACTGTCTGGAGCGGACAAAACAAGGTGGCCAGTTAGTCAAATCCGGAAAATGATGTATTAGCGGCTTGTTTGTTAGCGATGGTTTTTCTTTAAAATACTTTACTAGCCCTGTTTATCATGTAGCATTATAGAGTTAGTCGTTATTTCATTTATAGTTAAGTCCATGACAGATTCTCCCGCCAAAGCTGATGACCAGCAGCCTATAGAATACAGCATCTACACTCTTGAGGCAGTTCCCCCCGGCCAGACTAATAACAATGAATGGGAAAAAGTCAGCACTACAGAAGACATGGACAAGTCCATGGCAGACGCCCAGCAACTTTTCTCTTCCGACATATACCAAAAGGTGGAAGTGAAAAAAAAGTACTTTGAAGAGAAAACCGGCCGGACTATAGAAATGACCTTGCGTCTTTTCGAGGCAAAAGAAAAAAAAGACAGGAGCGTAATGCTGATGGTTTTGCTGGCCGTAGGTAGCGGCGTGGCCGCTTTTGCCCTGACGTTCTTTTTAACTTGAGAACATTTGCGGGCTAAAATTGATATACATATATTACGATGGCGTTTTCGAAAACGATGTTCTGCGTAATCGACTGGCCAATGATTTCGGTTCAGGCTGGATCAAGAGATGCGAAGCGGAGGATATTTTATCAGGCTGCCTTCGTCCAGACACAGATTTGTTGATAATGCCGGGCGGGGCGGATGTTAATTTCTGCAATCAGCTCAATGGCGAAGGCAATCAGATAATAAAAGATTTCGTATTTGACGGCGGTTCTTATCTGGGGATATGTGCTGGTGCCTATTATGCGTGCAGGGATATTTCGTGGGCAAAAGATTCTCCAAACGAAATTATAGGTAACAGGGAGCTTTCCTTTTTTGATTGCACCGCTGTCGGGCCAGTTAATGATTTTATTGAAGATGGAGATCCTGCAAAGTGCTGGAGCCAGGCAGCGCGAATAGCCTACGAATCTGATACTATTCCCTCGCTCTATCTTGGCGGGCCTGTGTTTACAGGAGTGCCTGATAGTCAGGTTCTGGCCAGATTCTCTGATTTGCCGGGATTTCCCCCTGCAATAGTTGGCAGAACGTACGGTAAAGGAAAGGTTGTTCTTACCAGCCCCCATCTTGAATATGATAGTGTCTCCTTTGCCAATGCATTTTCAGAAAGGAGTATCTATTCTTCCTGGCAGAAAGCAGTGGCGGAAAAACTGGTAAAGCACGATGAAAGCCAGGGGAAAGCCTGGAAGTGGTTAATGGGCTATGCTTTGCCTCCAGTTTATCGAGAGAGTAAACCGTTAGGACCGATGCAGTGCAAAAGAAACGGACCATATTTGCCCCAGCCAAGATAAATCTGTTTTTACATGTAACAGGTCGTCAAAGTGATGGGTATCATCTGCTTGACTCGCTGGTAGTCTTCGCCGATGTCGGCGATGAGGTGTTGCTTGAACCCGCTACCGACTTCGCTTTTGATGTGTCAGGGCCATTCGCTGGCCAGTTTAGCGCTGCCGAATGTGACTGCAGCCCTAATTCGGGAAACCTGCTGGTGAGGGCTGTGTGGCAGATGGCGGAAGCTGCCAGAAAAAAGCCAGATGTAAAAATCACTTTGAAAAAGAATTTGCCTTTGGCATCCGGGGTTGGTGGTGGATCGGCGGATGCAGCCGCTGCAATCTGGGGACTACTGGAACATTGGAATGTTGCAAGGCAAACCCCTTTTCTGGAGAGCCTGATGATGGGACTGGGGGCTGATATCCCGGCATGTCTTGATTGTTGCCCTGTCAGGCTGAAAGGCAAGGGTGACATCCTGGAAAATATTGAAGACATTCCAGAAATGCCGATAGTTCTGGTTAATCCTGGACAAGCCTGTAAAACCGGCATGGTGTTCTCTTTATTCCCAGGACCTTATCGGAATGAGATCACAATGCCCGACTCATTTGTCAATCGGGAATCTCTTATCGAATTTCTTCGCGCCAGCAGCAATGATCTTACCGATACAGCAATCGAAATTGTGCCGGAAATAGCAGAAGTTTTAAGGGCGCTACATGAAAGCGATTCGGCTTTGGTGAGCCGTATGTGCGGATCCGGTTCAACATGTTACGCCTTGTTCGAAACTCAGGAACAGGCCCGGCATTGTGCCGGAGAGCTATGTGAAGAACATCCTGATTGGTGGGTTCGTACCGGCTGGATCAACCGTCCGCAAAGATACTGATAAAAAAAGGGTTTTGAAACCTTTGGGGAAAAACAGTTTTTCTTCGAGAAATTGCTTTGTTTCATTTTCCAAAGTCTTCTATAGTGCCTGTCATATCAGGGATAAAATTGGGTAAGACAAGGTATGGGTATCAAGAGAACAC
>CAZJRT010000165.1:0-5045 GCA_964548445.1 uncultured Pseudobdellovibrionaceae bacterium | reverse complement strand
CACCCGCTCCTTGGCCCTCATGGATTGCTCGTCCCTCCTGATGCCGCAGATAACGCCTTTATAATTTTTTTCTCCAAGCAGACTTTTCAGGCCTTCGGTCTTGCGCATTGCTGCCCGGGTGGCTGGAGGCAATGTCGGATCCATGTCTTCTTCTGGGGGGCATTGCCAGTTGATAACGTTTTCAAGTTTCCAGTCTTTTATCAACTGATCCCGAAAATTGTAGACATCATCCATTTCCATACCGGTATCGAGCAGCACCAGATCAAAAGGCACTTTGCCATAAAAAGCCTTTCGGGCCATCCATAACATTGCTGTTGAATCCTTACCGATAGACCACAGCATACAGGTAGGCTTGAGACGGTTATACGCCTCACGAAGGATGTAGATCGTCTGGTTTTCCAGGTCCTTGAGGTGCATTCGTTAAATTGCTCCTGATATATGAATCCAGCGTTGCGCGCATTTCAGCTTTTCTTCCCTCGGGCGCAAAGCTTTTTTCAATAGCATTGGCCGTTAACTGCGCCAGCTCAGCCTCACCCATTCCAGTAGCATTTGCAACAGCTGTTATGTTTTCATTCATGTAGCCGCCAAAATAAGCAGGGTCATCAGAATTGCAAGTTGCCTTTAATCCTAAATGCAACATTTTCCTGAGCGGATGATTACCGATATCATCGACATTGCACAACTTGACGTTACTTAAGGGGCATACCGTCAGTGCCATGCCAGAATTTACCAGACGATCAGTTAAGTCCTTATCCTCCAGAGAACGATTTCCATGGTCAAGGCGATCTACATTAAGAACATCCAGCGCTTCATAAACGTATTCAGCAGGGCCTTCTTCGCCAGCATGAGCCACCAGCTTAAAACCTTCATCTTTGGCTTTGGCAAAAACGCGCTCGAACTTGGATGGAGGATGCCCCATCTCCGAGCTGTCAAGCCCAACGCCGATGATTTTGTCTTTATGTGGCAAGGCCTGATCCAGCGTCTTGAACGCTTCCTCTTCGCTCAAATGGCGCAAAAAACACATAATGGTATTCGATGTAACGCCCAGCTCTTTTTCGCCATCCTGTAGAGCTCTGTGAATGCCGTTCATAACGGTATCGAATTCGACGCCTCTATCAGTATGCCCCTGAGGATCAAAAAAGATTTCCGTGTGCATTACGTTTTGCGATGCGACCTTTTTCAGGTAGGCGTAAGTCAGGTCATAGAAATCCTGCTCGGTTTGCAGAACGTTCATGCCCTGATAATAAATATCGAGAAAATCCTGAAGATTGCTGAAATTATAGGCCTCGCGAACTTCTTCGACACTCTTGAAAGGGATCTCAATATTATTTCTTTGAGCAAATTCGAACATCTGCTCAGGTTCAAGACTGCCCTCGATATGAAGATGGAGCTCCACCTTCGGAAGCCCTTCAATATATTGGTAAATGTTTTGCATTAATCGCCTTCCTGCTTAGAACCTTTCAGTAATAAATAAAGGATATTAGGGAAAAAGACAGTTAAGGACAAGGATTTTGCTGAATAACTTTGTAATTATATTTAAACCTGAAAGCGCCTCTGGTAAAATAGTCACAGAACAGGCACCCACTTAAGGATTCTCCTTGAGCTCATATAAAGGCCCGATTTCATACGATGCCACAGGCGGCAATAAAAAGTCCGCCCCAGCCACTTTCTCGCTAAAAATTGAATCTCCCCATAATTCTCGCTGCATACATGGCGAGCCCTTTTCTTGTTTATCTTCACAACAATCAGGAGGCCACTATGTCTAAGAAGGCACGCAAAACCCGCAAGAACCTGCATGAAACCAATAACATTGTGCGGCCAGCTTTTGACGATAAATATGACTGGCATCCACTGGACGACGAGATCGACAACTCTAGAGACCGCAAATATATAAGAAACGTCAAACCAAGATCTGATGGCCAGCGGCAACTTATGGAGGCTATCAGGGAATTTAGCCTTACGCTTGCCATCGGCCCTGCCGGAACAGGCAAAACCTATCTGGCAATAACCAGCGCCGTTGAGGCCCTAGAAAAAGGGGAGATTGAAAGGATCATCCTTTCCCGACCAGCCATGGAAGCGGGAGAATCGCTGGGATACCTGCCGGGTGACATGCATGAGAAAATGGCGCCTTACCTTAGACCCTTATATGATGCGCTCGGCGATCGAATGGGCGGAAAGCGTGTACGTCAACTTATTGAAGACGGCACCATCGAAATTGCCCCGGTCGGCTTTATGCGAGGCCGGACGCTAAACAATTCTTTCGTGGTGATCGACGAGGCGCAAAATTGCACCTACGGCCAGCTAAAGATGCTGATTTCTCGGCTTGGATGGCATTCTACTATGGTCGTCACCGGCGACCCTGACCAGACCGACTTGCTCGACGAACTTTCCGGATTAAAAACCATTTCCCAAAGACTGGAAGCGCTGGAGAACATAGCTGTCATACGTCTTGGGCAAGGTGACATAGTACGCCACCCTCTTGTCGCTGAAATGCTGGAAGTATTGTAAAGATCAAACAGCGTTAATTTTTCCTTTGCCTTTTATGGAAAGTTTGGCTATTTTGCCAAAAAAAGGACAGGGAAAATTTATGTCACAAGAACCTCGCGCACCGAGAAAACGGCTGGTCGATGTATGGACTGATGCTTCATGGACAAAAGAAACAAAAAATGTTGGCTGTGCCGCCGTAGTAACGCAAGACAACAAACTTAGAAACGTAATCACCCGAAAAATTGATTTCGAACAAGCTGGCAATAACTGCGTCGCAGAATTGTGGGGTGCCGTTTACGCTCTTGAATGTCAACCTGCCGGAACCGTCAGCCGCCTCTTCACCGATTCAAAGTATGCTTTGAAAAAAATCAGGGAACTGAAATCTACAAACCACGTAAACAACATTCCAAAACTTCTCGCGCAACGCCTGCGATCAGCACTCAAGGCTCATCCGGATGTAGTTGTACAATGGAAAAAACGTGATAAAGGTAAAATTCCTATAGCAAACAACTTTGCCAGAGCCGCAGCCGCTAACGACACAAGAAAAATTGGATACTGGGCCCGAAAATATAGCCTAAACCCGGATCTGGCGATGGCTTTGTAAAAAAAGTTTTTCAAACAAATTCTTTCGGCCGTCATTTATAGTCCATATAGTCTCAAGGCAAACATGGAGACCTTATGACTTTTCTTGCGACACTGACGGCACTAACACCAATTATTGCGATTTTCGTGCTGCTGGTTATTCTCCGCTGGCCGGCGATGACAGCCATGCCTTTGGGACTGCTGTTAATGGCTATCCTGACATGGCTTGTCTGGAAAGTGCCTTTAGTACAAATAGCAGCCTCTTCTATAGAGGGATTATTTGCCGCCGTTTCGATCCTCTGGATTATATTTGGCGCCATATTGCTGCTAAAATCGCTGGCGTTATCAGGAGCCCTGGAAACTATCCGCGCCGGGTTTACGGCTATTTCTCCTGACCGCAGAGTCCAGCTTATAATCATCGCCTGGCTGTTCGGGGCGTTCATTGAAGGAGCGGCGGGATTTGGCACCCCAGCTGCTATTTGCGCTCCATTACTGGTAGCTCTTGGTTTTCCTGCATTACCTGCCGTAGTTCTGGCATTGATAGCTGACAGTTCTCCCGTATCGTTCGGAGCCGCCGGAACGCCGGTAATTATAGGTCTGGATCAGGGACTGAAAGTCGGCGGCGCCCCGGCCCCGGCTGTTAACGAATATCTTTCCGATCAGACACTGCCTGAATTTCTTCAGGAAGTGGCAGCTCAAACGGTTTTAATGGATTTGGCGATCGGAACTTTCATACCTCTTATTATGGTTTTGATGCTTACCCGCTTTTTTGGCTCAAACAAAAGCTGGCGCGAAGGGATGGCCGCATGGAAATTCGCAATATTAGCCGGACTGGCCTTCGAGATTCCAGCCCTTGCCGTCGCTACGTTCTTGGGCCCGGCTTTCCCAAGCATTATCGGAGGTCTTGCCGGACTGGCGATTGTCGTTCCCGCTGCAAGAAAAGGGTTCTTATTGCCTGATGAAAGCTGGGATAATTTTCGTGAAGGACTGGGAAGCAATATCCTTGAAGAAAATCGCCCACGATCCGCTCTTAATCTCAAACTTGCATGGCTTCCGTATATTCTCGTCGCTGCTCTGCTTGTAGTCACCAGAATAGGCGCTCTTCCCTTTAAAGGCTGGTTACAGGCACCGGAGATTATCTGGAGCGGCATACTGGATACAGGCGTAACAGCCAGCATTGCCCCTCTTTACCTTCCCGGCACAGTATTTTTACTAGTGGTCTTACTGGTCCCGCTAATGCATAGACTTCGCCCATCCGCCTTGTTAACCGCATTAAACCAGACCGGGAGGACATTGTGGCCATCAGTAATAGCCTTATGTACTGCTGTGCCAATGGTCCGGATATTTGTCAATTCAGACATCAATAGCGCCGGACTGGAAAGCATGCCCATAGAGCTGGCTGGTATGGCAGCCGGAGCGTTTGGAACTATGTGGCCTATGGCAGCGCCTATGATTGGAGTTCTGGGCTCGTTTATTTCAGGATCCGCTACTTTCTCCAATATGATGTTCTCGCTATTCCAGTTTTCCGCTGCCGAGCAAACCGGAGCTTCCCCCAAAATAGTGCTTGCAGCTCAAATGCTGGGCGCGAATGCAGGCAACATGGTTTGCGTAGTCAACGTAGTCGCTGCTGCAAGCGTCGTAGGCCTTGCCGGCAAGGAAGGAACGATCATTCGTTATACGTTGTGGCCGATGCTCTATTTCGCGGGCATGGCTGGTTTTCTCGCCCTCATCTGGTCGCGGATAATTTAAAAACCAATTTCCGTGATCGCTGTTTTCAGAATTTCAGCGCTACGGCGCAAGGCCTTCTCTTCTCCTTCGCTAAGCGGCGGCTGGGTAGTCGCCTCGATGCCGTGGGCGGAAACGACCCTGGGCAGTGAAAGGGTTACGTCCTCAATACCGAAAACATCCGAAGTTATGCAGGAACAAGTAATAACCGAGTGCTCATTATCGACAATGGCATGAGCAAGACGGGCCAG
>CAZJRT010000164.1:0-5045 GCA_964548445.1 uncultured Pseudobdellovibrionaceae bacterium | reverse complement strand
ACCTTCTGGCTGGATCCCAGCAAAATCCACGATTATCTGCTCCCGAAGATGATGCGGATTTGGAGCCGCCCGAGGAACTTGAAGAAGACAAGATGATCAATATGCAACGGGTCGAGGGCAAGGTTAAGGCTTCATCGATCAAGAAAGTCGAAGATTTGGTCGACTCTTACCCCAGTGAAACCGTATCAGTAATAAGAAGCTGGATGAGTCAGGACACATGATTTTTACTAAGGGTATGAAATATGCGTTTGCGTGAGGATTACCGAGCTCTATCCGGCCCTGAAAAGGCAGCTGTTTTCATGCTGGCTCTCGGAGAGGAGCATACAGCAAAGATTTTTGAGTTTATGGACGATGAGGAAATCATGGAGATTTCCCAGACCATGGCCAATCTCGGCAAAATTGGCGCGACTATTGTTGAACGGTTATTCGTAGATTTCGCAGAACAGATGAGCTCTACCAACGCGCTGGTTGGTACGCTGGACAGCACCGAACGCCTGCTGAAAAAAGTTCTCGGCGACGAAAAAGTCGACGGTATCATGGAGGAGATCCGGGGACCGGCGGGTCGCACAATGTGGGAAAAGCTCGGAAACGTAAACGAGGAAGTGCTCGCAAATTTCCTGCAAAAGGAATACCCGCAAACTGTTGCCGTTGTACTTTCCAAAATTCAGCCTGATCATGCGGCCAGAGTCCTTTCCATGCTTCCGGAAGGTTTTGCTACCGAGGTTATCAACCGGATGCTGCGCATGGAAGCTGTCCAGAAAGATGTACTGGAAGAAGTAGAAAAAACCCTGCGCACAGAATTCATGTCAAATCTGGCGAGAACCCAGAGACGCGATAGTCACGAACTTATCGCTGATATTTTCAATAGCCTTGATCGTTCCGCCGAAACCCGCTTCATGGAAGAACTGGAAAAAACATCTCCGGATTCAGCGGAAAAGATTCGCAGCCTGATGTTTACCTTCGAAGACCTCAACAAACTCGATCCGTCAGGCATCCAGACTATCATTCGCGCTGTAGACAAAGACAAACTGACTGTTGCCCTTAAGGGCGCCACCGAGACCTTGCGAGATCTGTTCTTCTCCAACATGTCAGAGCGGGCAGCAAAGATCATGAAAGAGGACATGGCCGCCATGGGACCGGTTCGTTTACGCGACGTCGAGGAAGCCCAGCAATACGTGGTCAATATCACCAAAGACCTTGAGGGACGTGGAGAAATTGTAATTGCCACCGGCGAAGGCGAAGACGAGCTTATTTATTGATATGGCCGATTCAGCAGAAAAGAAAAAACCTCACAAGTTTATGTTCGATCTGAATATCTTCGATGAAGATCACATCGAGGAGCCCGAAGAACCTGAAGAGCCGCCTCCCCCCACCTTCAGTGAAGAGGAGCTTGAGGCTGCAAGAAAGCAGGGCTATGAGAAAGGCCGATCCGAAGCAACACAGGAAGCCAGAGAAAACCGGGAGCAATTTATCGCAGCTCAGCTGGAGATCATAGCCTCCACCCTGCCCCAGATCTTCAAGGAAGAAGAAATCAGGGAAAAGCGTTATGAAGAAGAAGTACTCCATCTTGCAGGCGGTATACTAAAGAAACTCTTCCCACGATTTAACGAGCTTTATGGTATAGAGGAAATTCTTGATGTACTTTCCAGCATCCTGGCAACATATGAGGGCAAGTCGGGCGTAAAAATCGAAGTCTCGGAAGATGTTGCAAAACCTCTGGAAAAGCAACTGGAACAGACGCTTAGCCAATCAGGCGAAGGCAGGATATTAATATCTCCGGTCAAAGATATAGGGCCAGGAAGCTGCCGGATAAGCTGGGATGATGGCGGCGCGGTAAGAAACGCCAGCGATATGGCAACTAAAATTGAAGCCGCTTTAGAGCAACTCCTTGCTGCAAGAGGCGTCAAACTCGGTTATAGTGTAAACAGTGATGATTTACAAAATACTGAAAAAGACATTCCAGAAGAATCCGAATCCGTCCAGTCCGAGGATGATGGAGGGAATAAATGAGCGATGATAACCAAAGCGAAGGCGCTGTAAGCCAGGATGATATTGATGCCCTGATGGGTGGAGACGATGCCGGTGGCGCAGGTGATTCGGGAGACGCCGCTTCGCGTGAGATGACTTACGATGAAATCGAAGATACCGGTGTCGGTAAAGAACCGGACAAGGAATATGAAATCGGCGAGCCTATGGCCAACGACGTTACGGCAATTTACGATATTCCTGTACAAATTTCTGCAGTGCTGGGCCGTTCGAACATGCAGGTAAGTCAGCTTTTAAAGCTGGGCCGTGGTGCCGTAGTTGAGCTGGATAGAAAAGTAGGTGAAGCCATAGATATTTACGTGAACAACCGTCTTGTTGCCAGAGGAGAAGTGGTGGTTGTTGAAGACAAACTTGGTATAACCATGACTGAAATCGTAAAATCCGATCGTAGCTAAACATAGATGTCCGATACAACAGCAGAAGCCCCAGCAGGGGCTACCGATCCCGCCAATGTTATAATCGCCAGACCTCGCCGAAAGGTGGATCTGGCGACATTACTTGGCTTGTTTTTTGCCGTTAGCCTTATATTCGTGGCTATTTATATCGGCCACAGCAAAGCGAATTTTTTTAATCTGCCTTCGCTGCTTATAGTAGTCTTCGGCACAGCTGCGGTTACTTCTGTTTCATATAGCGGAGAAGAGCTACGACGACTGGGAGCAGTCGTTGGCAACACCTTGTCCAGAAGAACCAGAAGACCGGCAATCATGGCGCACCAGTTGATGGATCTTGCCGCGATTGCCCGCAAAAGAGGACTTTTGGCGCTTTCAAGCCTCGACAACGAACTGCGTAAAGATCCTTTCCTTCATAAAGGTGTGCAACTGGTAACTGATGGTTATACTGGCGAAGACATTGATCGGTTGTTAGGACAGGAAGTTGACGCTTTGATTGATCGTCACAAGCGCAGCGCCAATATTATTCGAAGGGCTTCAGAAGTTGCACCGGCCATGGGACTTATAGGAACCCTGGTTGGCCTGGTCCAGATGCTGGCCGAACTTTCCAATCCCGAAAATATTGGTCCGGCTATGGCTGTTGCGCTACTCACTACCTTCTATGGTGCCATCATGGGGACGGTAATTCTGGCTCCCCTTGCAGCAAAGCTGGAAAAGAATTCCAATGATGAGGCCATGATCAAAAATTTAATCCTGACGGCTATGGGCTCTATCGCCCGTCAGGAAAACCCCCGGCGGCTGGAAATGCTGCTTAATAGTGAACTTCCGCCAACCGAGCGGATCAGGTATTTTGATTAAGAGGAGATACTTAAGCCATGCGCCTTATGATTATAGGCAATCTGGAAGGCTATATCAGTCAGGCAGGTAAAATCGCACTGCAGCGCGGCGCGAAAGTTATTCACTGCGAAGATACCGAGCAGGCAATGGGCGCCTTGATGAATGGCAAGGGCGCCGACCTTGCCATGGTTGATATTAAGCAAAAGATTGATCGCTTTATTGAACAACTGGAAACCGAGCGTATCCACATACCCGTTATCGCATGCGGCATTGGCACAGATACAAGAGCTGCGGTGAAAGCCATTCAGGACGGCGCCAAGGAATACGTCCCCCTGCCCCCTGATGCTGAACTGATTGCCGCAATCCTTGAGGCCGTCACCGAAGAAAACAACAATATGATTGCTGACGATCCCAAGATGCTGGAAGTCGTCAAGCTTGCTGATAAAATTGCGCCAAGCGAGGCAACCGTACTTATTACTGGCGAATCAGGAACCGGTAAGGAAGTAATGTCCCGCTATATCCACCGCAAATCCCGCCGCAAAGACGGTCCTTTTATTGCGCTGAACTGTGCCGCTATTCCTGAAAACCTTCTGGAATCAGAATTGTTCGGGCACGAAAAAGGTGCCTTCACCGGAGCCACTGCCCGGCGGCTGGGTAAATTCGAGGAAGCTACCGGGGGCACATTGCTTCTTGATGAAGTCAGTGAGATGCACGCCAGTTTACAGGCCAAGCTGCTTCGTGCGCTACAGGAGCGTGAAATCACAAGGGTTGGCAGCAATGATTCCGTGAAAATAAATGTCCGCATTATTGCAACATCCAACCGCGATCTGGAAAAATCTGTTACTAACGGCGATTTCCGGGAAGACCTGTATTTCCGTTTGAATGTTGTAAATTTGCGCTTGCCTGCATTGCGCGAACGGCCAGCCGATATACCAAAACTTGCCCAGTTCTTTGCCGATAAATATGCCGAGCAAAATGGCACGCCGAAAAAGAAGCTGGCAGATGAGACCGTCACAAGGCTCTGCTCCTATGGCTGGAGAGGAAATATCCGGGAACTGGAAAACACCATGCACCGGGCCATTCTGGTGTCCATGGAAGATGAGCTGGAGCCTGAAGCCATCCATCTACAGGAAAGCGGCTCGTTTGCGGCTACACCAGTTGCTCAGAGCGAAGATACAGTAAAAGAAACAAGCACCACAGCATCAGCCGTACAAAACCCCGGCGGCGTGGAAGCGCTGGTTGGTAAGAAAATATCAGATGTCGAGCGAGACATGATCCTCAACACTCTGGATCACTGCCTTGGTAACCGCACGCATGCGGCCAACATTCTCGGTATCTCAATCCGCACCCTTCGCAATAAACTGAACCAGTATCGCGAAGAAGGAAAAGATATACCGGCAGCTGTCGGCTGAGCAGCCGTTATTTTCTTGTAATCAGAATATCCACCCGGCGGTTCTTCAGCTCCCTGGTGTTATCCGGGGTCTGAACCAGCAGGTTATGTTCGCCACCCGCAAACAACTCCATTTGTGCATCTGTCACGCCCAGATCATACAGTGCTTTCTGCACAGCCTTTGCCCTGCGTAGAGAGAGCTTGTCGTTATATGTTTCAGGGCCGCTGGTGTCGGTATTACCAGTCAGAACAATTTTGATCCCTTCATTGGCCTTTAGAATTTTTGCCACCACAGTCAGAGCTTCCATGGCACCCTCATCCAGACTGGTGCTGTTAAACGGGAAAAATACCATGAATGCTTCATTAAGTTTCAAATTACCGAC
>CAZJRT010000163.1:0-5056 GCA_964548445.1 uncultured Pseudobdellovibrionaceae bacterium | reverse complement strand
CGACGCAACAAGCAGCAAAGCGAGGGAAAAACGAGTAAATCCGCACATGTTCCTAACCAGAATTATTTAAGATCTCTGGATTTTTTAGCACGTGTATGGGCTTGTCTTCAATCTTCAATCTTTGTCATATGGATATATGCACCGATAAGGACAAAAACTAACCCTTAATCCACTGATTAATAGCAAGAAAGCGGTACATACAAAGTGCTGTTGCAAAAAAGCCACAGCCAAAAAGAAAAATGTTGCAGCTTTGCATTAGGCCTTATTGACGATGGCCGTCTTTACTGGCTTACTTTCGGATGTTACTTGGCTATAAGTGACACCCTGTATTTATCTGGTCCGTTCCGGATCGTTCTAAACAACTTGTCACATATGTGATTGGAGGAAATAAATGAGAAAAGTTCTATTAAGCAGTGCCGCCATTTGCGGTCTTGCTCTTGCTGCTTCCCCTGCAATGGCGCAGGACGGTGGCGTTAAGCTGGGCCTCGGCGGCTACTTCATGGGTTATGGCGCTTTCGTCGACCAAGACGAAGCTGCTGGCCAGGAAGTCAATGAATTTGACCTTCTGCGTAACACCGAAATTCACTTCACCGGCGAAACCACGCTAGATAACGGTCTGACCGTTGGCGCTCACTTCGAAATGGAAGCTGACGGCAACAACGGCATGGAAGTTGAAGAATCATACCTGTACATGTCTGGCCAATGGGGCCGCGTAAACCTCGGCGCTGAAGACGGCGCAGCATTCCTGCTGCAAGTTGCCGCTCCTTCCGCTGACTCGAACGTTGACGGTATCCGCACCCTGATCCAGCCAGTCAACTACACCGTTGCCGGCTTTGCCCAGCCGGGTCGTCTGGACTATGACCAGAACCCGACCGGCTATGCTGACAAGATCACCTACCTGACGCCCGTTCTGAACGGCTTCCAGGCTGGTCTGTCTTTCACTCCTGACACCGGCAACCTGGTAGCCGACGGCGAATTCGCCGATGACGCTATCTCCGGTGTTCGTGAAGACGACGAAGCCAACGAACTGCAGGAAGCCTATGAAGCCGCTGTTCGTTACGAAGGTCAATGGGATGCTCTCGGCTTTGCCGTTGGCGCCGGTTATTCTCATGTCGACTATGATGATACCGCTGCTGCCAACATCGATGACTGGAAGCTGTGGAACGTCGGTGTAGACCTCGACTACGGCCCATTTGGCCTTGGCGTTGCTTACTTACATGACGACAACATGGACCGTACCACGTTTGGCGATATTGAAACTTTGGTTGTCGGTATTGACTACACCACCGGCCCGTTCAAGCTGGGCGCTTCCTGGTACAACCAAGAAGCTGAACACAACACCCTCACTGACGAAGAAACCGATCGTTACACAGGTGGTGTTGCTTACACCTATGGTCCTGGCATGACCTTCCGTGGTTCGATCAGCTACATCGAGCATGATAACCTGGCAAGCGTTGCTAACGATGATATGGACGCCACCAGCATTCTGCTCGGTACTCAAGTACTGTTCTAAGAAACAGAGCTTGAAAGCATAGAGATTACGACTTTCAGGGCGGCTGATTTTCAGTCGCCCTTTTTTTCATTCTGATTCACTGCTAATCATTTCCTATGAACCAAATATCCGAAAACAAAACTGCTCTTGAAGATTCTATAAAAAGCGCCTGCCACAAGGCTGGAAGGAATCCGCAAGAAGTAAGTCTAATCGCTGTCAGTAAAAAACAGCCCATAGAGCGCATCCATAACGCAATAAACGCCGGACATCGTATATTCGGTGAAAACAGAGTTCAGGAAGCGCAGGAGCATTGGCTGGATTTGAGAACTCAAATACCGGATCTTGAACTACACCTGATAGGTCCGCTACAAACCAACAAAGTCCGGGATGCAGTTGAATTATTCGACTATATTCATACGGTAGACAGGGCAAAATTAGCCGCAGCACTGGCAAAAGAAATGGACAGGCAAAACCGATATCCCTCTTGTTTTATTCAGGTAAATACCGGTGAGGAAGAACAAAAACATGGTGTTATCCCTTCAGAATTACCCAGTTTGCTCGATTATTGCCGCAGTGAGTGCAAACTTAAGATAACCGGTCTTATGTGCATCCCGCCATTTGACGAGCCTCCAGCTATGCATTTCGCATTACTGGCCAAACTCGCCGAACGTTATAATCTACCGGTTATTTCTATGGGTATGAGTCATGACTTCGAAAAAGCCATAGAGCTTGGAGCTACCTATGTACGGATAGGCACAGCCTTTTTTGGAGAGAGAGAAGGAAATTAGATTATTGCCGTTTCTGCTTACGCCGCTGTACAGAGGATGGGATTTTCATCGCATCGCGATACTTAACCACTGTGCGCCGGGCAACATCAATACCTTCTTTTTTCAATAGCTCCACAATTTTCTCATCAGATAAAATCTTTTTAGGATCTTCCGCATCAATCAATGTTTTAATCCGCGCCTTTACCGCTTCAGAAGAATGGGATATTGCTCCATCCTTGCCGCCAAGAGAAGAAGAGAAGAAATACTTAAGCTCAAAAATCCCGCGGGGCGTGCCGATATATTTATTATTGGTTACCCGGCTGACGGTGCTTTCATGCATTTCAATTTTTTCTGCAATGTCCCGTAAAGTCATCGGCTTTAAATATTCGATCCCAAAGAGGAAGAAACCATTTTGCTCTTCGACTATTTGCTCGGCAACTTTCAGAATGGTTTGTGCACGCTGGTCCAAAGCCTTAACAAGCCAACTGGCTGAGTTCATTTGCTGATCGAGATATTGCTTATCTTTCTTTTCTCGCGCCGTATTACAGACTTCCGTATAGTAACTTCTATTCACCAATACTCTTGGCAAAGTTTCGTTATTTAACTCAACGCGCCAGCCACCCCCAAGATTTTTGGGCAAGGAACGCATCAAAACATCCGGAATAACTGTCTGTACGACAAAATGTTCGTAATCACGGGCAGGGCGAGGATTTAAAGCCCGGACTTCTTCGATCATATCGGCCAGATAAAGGTCATTAACACCGCATATCTCTGCCAGCGCCTTCATATCATGGTCGGCAAGCAAATCAAGATTCTCGAGTAAAGCCTGCATCTGGGCATCCAGTCGCCCCTGGTCCTTTAACTGAATGGTCAGACATTCTTCCAGCGATGACGCAAAAACTCCCGATGGCTCAAATTGCTTCATTGCTGTCATCAGTTTCTTGATTCTGTCTCTGGAACAGCCAAGTCGCTGAGCCAGTTCATCACAATCAGCGCGTAAATAGCCGGTTTCATCGAGTTGATCAATGAGCAATGCACCGATTAACTGATCACGCCCATCTTCAAACTGCATATGCAGCTGCTGTAACAGATGCTCCCTAAGCGTTTTTTCTCTGGTAAGGGTGTTTTCGAAACTACCCTCACTATCTTCAAAAGACGAACTTCCGCCCTTGCCATACTGGACAGCACCGGCATCAAAATCCTGGACATTTTCATTGCCCGTCCAGGCATCATCAAATTCCTGACGAACTTCATCATGTGCACCTTCATCAGAAGATTCTGTTTCACGTGAATCAGTCCCTTCATCGGCAGCACGTTCTTCTTTTTCCAATAGAGGATTTACTGCCAGCTCCTCTTCTACAAATTCTGTTAGCTCAAGGTTATTCATCTGTAACAGTTTGATAGCCTGTTGCAGCTGAGGGGTCATAACCAGATTTTGCGATTGCCTTATATCAAGGCGCTGGGAAAGCTTGTTCATTGCTTTGATTTTATCATGAAGAAAAGGAAATATGCAGAGGAAACTGCAAACAAAAACAGCTTGACATAAGAACGCTACGGTCCGATAAATATGGAAAAATATAACCGTTATAACGGCATCAGCATTGCAGGGAGTTATTATGTCCGAATTTAACAAAGTCACTTTTCTTAAAGATTATAAACAGCCTGATTATTACATTAAGCACGTGGACCTGACTTTTGATATCCGTGACGGTGAAACTTTTGTTGACGCCAGGCTTCAGGTCGTCAGAAACGGCGATCACAATAAGCCGCTCACGCTCGACGGCGAAGGCCTGGATTTACTGAGTGTGAGAATGGACGGATTGCAGCTTCCTGAAGGAAGCACGTTAACCGACGGATATATTAAGGATGATAAATCTCTTTCACTCCAACCGCTGGAAAAGGAATTTACTCTCGAAACCAGAGTAAGGATAGAGCCGGAGAAGAATACCGCTCTTGAAGGTCTGTACAAATCAGGCGGCAACTGGTGCACACAGTGCGAATCCGAAGGTTTTCGCCATATAACTTATTCCGTCGACAGGCCTGATAATCTGGCGACTTACACTACAAAGATTATCGCATCTCCGGATAAAGCACCGGTTCTACTCTCCAATGGCAATTTGACCGATCAGGGACAAACTGAAGACGGACGGCATTTCACTGTTTGGGAAGATCCGTTCCCGAAACCAAGTTATCTGTTTGCTGTAGTTGGCGGGGATCTTGAATGCCTGGAAGATAAATTCACTACCGCAAGCGGACGTGACGTAACTTTGCGTATCTATGCCGATTCCAAAAATCTCGACAAACTTTCCCATGCCATGGAGTCTCTCAAGAATTCGATGAAATGGGACGAGGAAGTTTATGGCCGCGAGTATGATCTCGATCTGTTCAATGTCGTTACGGTAGACGACTTTAATTTCGGAGCGATGGAAAATAAATCGCTTAATATTTTCAACTCCAAATATGTTCTGGCTCACCCAGATACAGCAACCGATGCTGATTTCAGAGGAGTGGAAGGGGTTATTGCCCATGAATATTTCCACAACTGGACAGGAAACAGAGTTACCTGCCGCGACTGGTTTCAGCTATGCCTGAAAGAAGGATTGACTGTTTTCCGTGATGAAGAATTCTCTGCGGATATGGGTTCGAGAGCAACCAACCGCATTCAAAAAGTCAGGGGCCTGCGGGTAGGGCAGTTCCCTGAAGACGCCGGACCAATGGCCCACCCGCCCAGACCGGACAGGTTTGTTACTATTGATAATTTTTATACCGGGAGTTTTCCCACCATACCTCACAGAAC
>CAZJRT010000162.1:0-5065 GCA_964548445.1 uncultured Pseudobdellovibrionaceae bacterium | reverse complement strand
CCTGACCGGTCGCGCAAATCGCAAGATCGTTATTTTCAACAAACCTGAATATTGTTGCGGAAATTTTGAACGCCCGTGGGATGATTTCATTCAATTGTTCTCCCCCGCTGAATTAGAGCAAATGAATGTTGAAGTCGCTGAAAATGAAAAAGCAGTTTATGAGATAGCTGAATGCTATATGCAGGAAGCGGAATTTAACAGACGAAAAGCTTCTTACGGGTTCAGGCCGGAAGATTATACGTTTATTTGATCAGGCTGCTTTTTGAGGGCGTGCTCCGGGGTGGGTTACAACTTCTGCCGCGCATGTTTGTGCAAGCTTTGCGCATTCTTCCAGTGAACATCCCTTTGTTAATCCGAAAAGAAAGCCTGCAGCGAATTGATCTCCTGCCCCGTTTGTATTGACCAAAGGTCCGGGAAGTTCAGGTGCCTGAAGATCAAGGCTTTGATCTTTGTAGTAAAACAGAGCGCCTTCAGATCCCCGTGTAATGGAGCCGCAATAACTGGTTTCTGATAGCCTGCGAAGGGCTTCCTGAGTGTTGTCAGTTTCCGATAGAGCTTTGGCCTCCTGTTCATTCATAAGAAGAATGTCGGCTTGCTTGGCAATTGCCCTGATCTTATCCGGGTGTTTTGTGATAATATTAACGTCGTTCGGACAAAACGCGATGAGTGTTTGATGTTCTCTGGCGATCGAAATAGCTTCAGAGAGTATGCCAAATCCCGGTTCTACATTCAGCATAAAGCCTTCAATATAGAAGATGCGCGAAGATGCTATCGTTTGCCGATCAACATCATCTGTACTCATATCCTTACTGACATCATAAAAAGAACCGAAAGTGCGCTCCAGATCAGGAGTGGTCAGGATATAAACTTTATCGCATCGTGCAGTCGGATCAGTCGGGCCGGAAAAGGCTACTCCGTAATTCTCTTCAAGTGTTCTTCTAAAGTATTTCCCTTCCTTATCCTCTGCCAAACGACTGTTGAAGACGCACCTTCCTCCAAGCATACTGATGCCGGAGAGGACATTGGCGCAGGCGCCTCCCGGCTCAATGATGCAGTCCGGAAGTATATTTTGAAGCTGTGCGTCTTTTTCTCTGTCAATCAGATTACAGGCGCTTTTTATAAATCCATTCTGTTCAAGAAAATGCTCGTCAATATTAACAATAACATCGACGGGAGCGTGGCCGAAACCGGATACATCAAGAGTTTTAATTCTGGTCAAGGCTGTGTCTGAAAATGTCATATGCTGATGCTGTTTTAATTCCCTGTCCCTCAATTGTGCTCATATTCTCCATCTTTTTCGAGCGATAGGTTTTATCGGTAAGCGGGGCAGGAATAAATCCGATCTGCTTTCCTTTGGTTGTAAGGCCGTGAGGAGCGGGCGGATCATTAAGCTTTTTATATTCTGCCAGATTATCATAACCTCTTTGCTTTTTGCTTGGGGCCTTCCATTTGAGTCTGGCTTCGGGTAGCAACTCTTTGACATGCCTTACCAGAAATTCCTGTGCACGAATAATTTCTGCCATATCGAGATCTTTAGCTGACTGATATCTCTCTCCTTCGGGAGCGTAAAAGTCTGTTTCATGTTTGAACTCGAATTCTATTTCGTAATCGTCATTGATTGAGCCTGCAACTCCAGGGACGAAGTATTTCGAATGATCTAGAGAAAATTCAAAGAACACTGGTTTGGCGTTTGCTGTGTCACCGTTCAGCTGGTTTCCGAACTTTATGTATTGCTCTCCATCATAGGTAACTGAATAGACGCAAACATTAAAATTAGTCCTGTCGCATTCTACAAAAAACGCCTCATGGAGGCGCCTGGGGTCATTGTCAAAAGAAGCTACCAGTTCACGAAGATATTCTATGGTAATTGGGTCATCGTTAAAAAATTTGAAATAAGATCCGAAATCGAGCGAAAGTTCTCTTAATGGCGCTTCAGGCTCAAACCTGCTAAGGCCATTCTCCCCGCATTCCGTACCTGCGCTTTTTGATGAAATCTGGATGGCGTAAGGAACATCATCGCCTGTCTGGTGTCTCAGACGCAGACATTTGCCGCTTTCATAAAGGGTATTATCTTCCGTGTCGTAATAAGAGCTATATAAAGTCTTGGACCAAATCTGGCCGAAAATATCACGCCGGGCGGCAAGCTTGCCAATCAGTTCATCAAAGACCGAAGGGCCATTGTCAGGTACAAGAGCTTTCGTCTCTATTTCGATTTCTTTGCAGGATTGACCAGAGGCGGATTCGAATTCATGTTTTAAAGAAGAAGTATCATTTGCTGGATTAACTCCGGTTTTTTTATGAGCCATTCGAAACCTCTGATCTTTTCTGCCCATTTTTTTACATGAGCTAGTTTTATTCAGGACAGCATAATTTTTTTTGAGGTTTCTGTATTTCATTTATATAAGCAGAGTCAAGAACAGAACACTCGTCTGGTACTCGAAAAGCCGCAGGTATAAACTAGTTTTTAGATTTGTAAGCGAAATAAAGAAGTGAGGAACAATATTGTGGAAAAGACTTATGATGTCATAGTAGTGGGCGCCGGTCCTGGAGGTTATGTATGTGCGATTCGATGTGCGCAGCTTGGGATGAAAACGGCCTGTATTGAAAAGCGGGAAAGTCTTGGAGGCACTTGTTTAAATGTTGGATGTATCCCTTCCAAGGCTCTGCTACATGCATCAGAGAAATATGCGGAGGCACAAAATCACCTTGCGCATCTGGGGGTTAAGGTTGAGAAGTTAAGTCTCGATCTTAAGAAAATGATGGCTCACAAAGATGATGTTGTTTCTTCTAATGCAAAAGGCGTCGAATATCTTTTTAAAAAGAATGGTATTGAATGGATCAGGGGTGCTGCTCGTATCAAGGACAAGGGAGCAGTTCAGGTCGGTGATGACACCTATAAGGCAAAAAATATCATAGTCGCTACCGGCTCTGAGGTGGTGTCGCTTCCCGGTATCGAGATTGATGAGAAACAAATTGTGTCATCTGCCGGCGCGCTTTCATTGGATCGGATCCCTGAAAAAATGGCTGTTATAGGCGGTGGCGTTATTGGTCTTGAAATGGCTTCAGTCTGGAGTCGTCTGGGTGCAAAAGTAACTGTTATCGAGTTTCAGGACGGGATACTTCCCGGTATGGATACGGAAGTCTCTGGGGAAATGAGAAAATTGCTAGATAAACAAGGCCTTGAATTCAAGCTTTCAAGTAAAATTACAAGTGCACGGACTGTTGAAAATGGTGTTGAATTTACTGTTGAGCCGGCTTCTGGCGGTAAACAGGAAAAAATGAATGCTGATGTTCTGCTGGTAGCTGTGGGCCGCAAGCCATATACCGAAGGTCTTGGTCTTGAAGAAATCGGCGTTGAGCTTGATGATCGTGGTCGTATCAAAGCTGATAAATGTTTCCGTACCAATGTCGAAGGAATTTATGCAATCGGCGATGTAATTTCCGGCCCGATGCTGGCTCACAAGGCGGAAGATGAAGGTGTTGCTCTGGCAGAACTGCTGGACGGTCAAAAGCCGCATGTTGATTATAATCTTGTGCCGTCTGTCGTCTATACATCCCCGGAGGCTGCGCAAGTCGGCAAAACCGAAGAACAGCTTAAGGAAGAGGGCGTTAGTTACAAGTCAGGCAAGTTCGCCTTTTCTGCAAATGGCCGGGCAAGGGCCATGGCAATGACTGACGGATTTGTTAAAATACTGGCAGATGCCAGAACCGATACTGTGCTGGGCGTGCATATCATCGGTCCGGAGGCAGGCACCTTAATTACTGAAGCTGTCACAGCTATGGAATTTGGTGCTTCAGCCGAAGACATCGCACGGATTTGTCATGCGCACCCGACACTTGAAGAGGCAATAAAGGAAGCGGCCCTCGCTATTCACGGCAGGGCGCTGCACTCATGATCAGGCTCGCGGGTGGGCAGATTTGTATATTCTCATGAGCTCCTTCGCATCAATTTCAGTATAGCGCTGGGTCGTGCTCAGTGATGCATGACCCAACAGTTCCTGTATCTCTCTTAAATTCGCCCCATTCTGGAGCAGGTGGGTGGCGCAACTATGTCTTAACGCATGAGGGGTGGCAGTTTCAGGCAGGCCCAGTTCGATCCGCAGGTTTCTCATATCCCGCTGAGCGACCCCCTGATTAAGTCGCTTGCCTCTTGCTCCCAAAAACAAGGGTCTGTCGGGAGTTTCCGAATATGGACAAGCATTCCTGTATTTATCTATTGCTTCCAGTACGGCGGGGAGTACCGGCACTTGTCTTTCCTTGTTTCCTTTTCCGGTGACTTTTAAAAATCCATCGCGAGGTAAATCCGCAAGGTTTAACGTAAGCGCCTCGTCAATTCGCAGGCCGCATCCATAAAGTAATGTGAACAAAGCATGGTCCCGTATTCCAGTCCAGTTGTCTGTAGCTGGTTCAAGTACTGCCCTTGTCTGTTTTTCGTATAAAGGCTTCGGCAGGCGGTGTGGAAGCTTGGGCCCCCGGACGGTGTTGATAGCTGCATTATGGGCGTGTCCCTGACGATCCAGCCATGTGAGGAAATTTTTGACGCCAGATAATGATCTTGCCCGGCTACTGGCGCTTGCTCCCTTTACAGTCTTTTTAGCCAGCCACGCACGAAAGTCGGTAATGTTGGAATCTGCCAGATTGCCAAGGCTTATCGACCTGCCGTGATAATAAGAAAGAAAAGATATAAAGGTAGTATCATCAGATAGATAAGCACGGAAAGTATGGCGAGAGACTTTTTTCTCATACCTCAGCCAGTCCTGCCATTCGAACAGGAGTTTTTGCAGGTCTGCGGCACAGACCTCAAGAATAGCAGGTTTTATCGTGGCAGGTTCAGCCATGTACGGAAACAACGCTCGACTACCCGGGCAAGGAAATTAATCTGGTCGGTGGCCTGACCGGTATGGAACAGGTCGGGGTCCCGACTGCCGAAAGCGAGAATGGCAGGCGGAGTATTCATGGAAATAACAACCCCCATCAGAGCTTGCGAGGCGACCAGAATTGCGCCACCGCCATAGATTTGTTCAATGCCCTGGATATTGCCTTGCTGCAATACGCTTTTATCTGC
>CAZJRT010000161.1:0-5067 GCA_964548445.1 uncultured Pseudobdellovibrionaceae bacterium | reverse complement strand
TCCCTATGCTGTACCATTTGTTTTGCGAATCCCCGAAAAGGTTGTTGTCAAATTGATCTCCATGCACAACCAGAAACTTTCTGCCGGCAGGATCGATATATTCAGTCTCTCGCATGGTGCCTATTCCAAATACATTCCTTCCGGCGAAATCGGCGTCACGAAGCAAATCATATTCGCCAACGTCGTTTACTCCCATTTCATGATTGCCAAGCACCCATTCAATCTTTGTTCCATTTGCCGACTTTCTAAGGAAATGAGCGGCAACTTGCCTTTGCCAATCCGGGATCTCTGTCCAGTTCTCCTGCTCAAGACGGGCGGTGCCGTCAAATATGTCCCCCACGGCAACTATCCGGTCGGTAAATTCTGAATGTTCCAGAAAATGAGACAGACGTTTTGCTCTGGTGTATTCAGTTCCAAGATGTATGTCGGAAATAAAGCCTGCTGGAAATTTTAAAATCTTTTGACCTTCCGCTGATGTGCCGGTCTCCAATTGAAAAAAAGTCATGTTATTGCCTCCCTTGGCTACACAAAAAAATTGACTGCCGAAGCAGCCAAATCACAAAGCCAGATCTTGCAGATGTGAGATCTGGGGTCTTCTTTCCGGTTTTGGAATCGGAATATCGGTTATGATCTTGATTTCTTCCTTAATCTGTTTCTGGCGCAGCCGTTTCGAAAAAGGCGTTTCTTCAGGGTTGTCATTGCTGTGCGCAGCCTGATGAGCGTGGGTTTGCCAGATTTTCTTCAGGTTCAATACCCTGTCTTTTGGTGGCCACTGTCTGTAAACCAGCCGTAAAATCCGGTCTGTTTTGGCGGTATACTGATCTTCAGTCATCTTTGGTGCTGGAGGTTTGTTTATGCCCAGCTTTTCCCATTTCACCTTATATGGCTTTTTGCGGCCAACTTTATCGATTTTTATTCCATCTTCCTGCCATTCAATTATTGCCCAGGTGCCATTACGATCATGAACAGCAGCCTGTACAGATCTTGTGCAGCTTCCGCAATTTACTATTCTTTTGCCGTTTCGGGATTTAATGAGACCGGATGAGTGGCTATGCCCACAAATGATTCCATCGAAATTGTTATTAACGACTCCTTTTCCCTTGTCGCCGTGAATTATCTGGAATTTCTGGCCAGCAGGGTCAACGTACTGCGATTCTGCTGTTACATGTACTCCGCAAATATTCTTATCTTTAAAGTTTCGAACTCTTGGTAATTCGGAAGGCAGGCCAAATTTCGAAAATTGTTTGTGCTTTTTCGTTGGTATTGATCCTCGCAAACCGATCTCATGGTTGCCCAGAATATATTCGGTGTCAGTGCCGTTTCCTGCTTTTCGGAGTATATGAGCTATGACTTGTCTCTGCCATGGTTCAAAATCCCACGTTCTTTTTTGTAGCAGTTTTTCTGCATCAAAAACATCGCCCGGAAGCTTGAGGATGTCGCTCGTGGTGTTTTCGAGCATCTGGCATAGAGTCTCGGCCTGACAAAAGTCATCAGAAGATCCAAGATGGATATCTGAAATTGCCATAAATGGAAAATACAGGACCTTCCCGGAAGGCGTATCCCTGGTCTCGAGAACAAACCCGGCCATCTACAACCCCGTAACAGAGTACACAAAAACCCATCACACAGGGTTCTTATATCCTCATAAGTCATTAATTTGCAAGGAAACTTTGGGCTTGCAGTTTTGGCTGCTTTGTTACAATAATATCTATTGCTATTCTCTTATGTATTTTCCCATGTATTCCGCTTCTTCCAGAATGTGTCCTTCCATGGCATCAAGAAGTTCTGTTTTGGTGGCGCCGGGCGATAGTTTCAATTTGCTATCCAGAGCAAATAAACGGAAAAAATAGCGATGAATGCCGTGGCCATGCGGAGGGCAGGGGCCGCCATAACCATAATTCTTGAAATCATTCACTCCCTGCATCATGCCGTTTTCCAGCTTCTCATCGTCAGAAATGCCTTCTGGCAGACCATAAAGTTTTGCCGGAATATTATAAGCAACCCAATGAATCCATGTTCCGTTCGGCGCATCCGGATCTTCGCAAATAAGCGCAAGGGTTTTTGCTTCTTCCGGAACATCTGACCATGCCAGCTCGGGGGAAAGATCGTCGCCTTCGCATGTGTGTTCGACGGGTATCTGGTGTTCATTTTCAAAAGCACTGCTGTACAATTCCATGCTGCCCTCCTCACTGGCTGCTGAAGGTTGGTTGAAAATTATAATTACTGCTAAAAACCAACCCGCTGTTTTTAGAATCGGTTTCATCAAAAAATCCTCGCTTAATAATAAAAACTATGAATACAAACTGGTTTATGCGGCTTGATGCTTGTCATGATCTTGCAATCGTCATAGTTTTAAAAAATAGCGGTGCACCGGAAAAAATCAAAAAATGTCTACTGAGTTTATCACCAATGCTCTAAGCGCTCTCCCCGAAAATGCTCCTTCCGGCACAAAGAAGCTACTCGAAAAATTTGCTGAAAGGATGTTTTCCGAAGACAGGGAAGTGTTAAACCCGTCATTGCTGGCAAATATAGCGGCTAGCCACGCTCGCTTGTCTGAAAGCCGCAAAGCAGGAAAGGCTGCAATAAATCTTTACCATCCTTCGTGGCTTGGCGCATCAAAGTCGGTGATAGATGTGGTGGCGGATGACGTTTCTTTTATTGTCGATTCACTGGCCGCAGAAATCAGCAAAAATCATCTGATAGATTATATTTTTCACCCGGTTATTGATGGCGTCGCATATGTCCATATTCAGTTGCACGGCGCTTTAACTGAAACTGAGCTGTCTTCTTTGCAAGACAATTTGCAGGCAGTTCTGGAAGATGTGCAGCTGGTCAATGAAGACTACCATTCTATCCTGAAAGAGTTGGATAGACTTGATCAGATAATTAAAGAATATGCCGGTTTTGCTGATCCGGACGATCAGGAAGAATGTCGTGAGCTCATCAGTTATCTAAAGGCTAATAATTTTACGTTCCTCGGGTTTGACGAATATGAATACAGCTCCAAAGACAAGCGGGCAAAAAGACAAAAAGGTTCGGGTCTGGGGCTGTTAAGCAGCAAGCGAAAAGAGCCATTTATATCTGGTGTTCTGGAGGGGTTGCCGGAAGGCTCAGCTGACACGGATGCTGGACTTGTACGCATAATCAAGACCAGAAAAAGTTCGAGTGTTCATCGCCGGGTTCCGATGGAAGTTATCAGTTTTCGCATCTTTGATAAAAAAGGTCGCCTTACTGGAGAAAAAGTTCTGTTAGGACTTTTTGCCTCCAGGGTCTATTCCCGCAGCGTTGAAGAAGTGCCGATAGTTCGGCGCAAGGCAATGGAGGTAACTGAGAGAGCAGGGTGCGCAGTCGGCAGCCATGATCGCAGGGCGTTGCGGCATATACTGGAAAAATATCCGAGAGACGAGCTCTTCCAGATTGATGTCGGGCATCTTCAAAGGATTGTACCGGAAATTCTTAAGCTTCAGGAACGCCAGAAGATTGCTCTTTTTACTCGTGAGGATAAATCAGGCCGCTTTGTTTCCTGTTTGATATACATCCCGAGAGAGCGCTTTGATTCCCGGTTGCGAAGTAAATTTTTAAAACTGCTGGAAGAAGGTATCAGCGGTCGAGTAATGGCATCTTATGCCATGCTGGACGATTCCGTTTATGCTCGTTTGCTGGTTACAGTTGATATCAGCGAAAATAAAAATCCGGAGTTTGATCAACACGAGCTCGAAAACAATCTGCAAGCGGCGGGATATTTATGGAACGAGCATTTGCGCAATGCGATTCTCGATTCATTTGAAAACAGAGAGTATGTCACCTCGCTCTATACCAGATATGCTTCTGCATTTCCCGGAGCTTATTGCGAAGATTACGATCCCGATCAAGGGGTTCGCGATATTGTAAAGATTGAGGAAGCATTGACGCAGGATTCTATTGCTCTCGATCTCTATCGCCCGGAAAAGGAAATACACGGGCAGCTTCGTTTGAAAATCTATCTTCCGGGCGAGGATCTGGCCCTGTCTGATGTGCTCCCGCTGATGGAAAGTATGGGGTTGCGGGTTGTTACAGAGCGGCCTTTTGAAATAACTCCGGCGGGGGAAAAGAATTCAGTCTGGATGCACGATTTTTTGATTGAGCCTCCGGAGCTGACAAGCACCTTCAGAATAAACGAGATCAAGGAAAAATTTGAGAATGCGCTCAGAGGCATATGGTACGAACAGGCAGAAATTGATGGTCTGAACAGACTGGTCCTTGCGGCTGGAATGGACTGGCGCGAAATTACCATCCTGCGGGCTTATGTGCGTTACATGCGCCAGATGCGCCTGCCTTTTAGTCTGCGTTTTATGGAACGGACTTTCGCAGAGAATCCGGCTATTTCCCGGCTCCTGGTAGATATGTTCAAATCTCTTTTCGATCCGCAACAAGTTAAGCAAAGGGATATAGAGGAAGCCGGTTATGGCGTTGCTATAGACCACGAGCTTGAAAAAGTAGCTTCGCTTGATCAGGACCGGGTTATTCGGATAATGCTCAATCTGATAGATGCTACAGTTCGTACTAACTACTTCCAGTTGGCCGAAGATGGCTCCCCTAAAAATTATCTGAGTTTGAAAATATCGAGCCGCAAGATTTCCGAATTACCCGATCCGAAACCCTTTATGGAGATTTTTGTTTATTCCCCGCGTGTTGAAGGTGTGCACTTGAGAGGCGATATGATTGCACGTGGTGGTCTTCGATGGTCGGACAGGGACGAAGATTTTCGTACGGAAATTCTGGGACTGATGAAAGCCCAGATGGTCAAAAATGCAGTAATAGTGCCGGTTGGCGCCAAGGGCGGATTTGTAGTGAAAAAGCCACCGAAGCAAGGAGGCCGCGAAGCGTTTCATGCTGAAGGGGTTGAGTGTTACAAGACTTTTATTTGCGGTCTGCTTGATATCACAGATAACCGGATAGGCGAGAATATCCTGCATCCAAAAGATGTGGTTAGGCGTGATGGTAATGATCCGTATCTGGTTGTTGCCGCTGATAAAGGGACGGCCACTTTTTCCGATATCGCCAATACTATCTCTCATAATTACGGCT
>CAZJRT010000160.1:0-5140 GCA_964548445.1 uncultured Pseudobdellovibrionaceae bacterium | reverse complement strand
TATTCCCGAGCTGCTTTCCTATTGTGAGCTACTAGATAGTAAACCGGAAGAAATTCGTGCTATCGGTATTCAGCCCGCCAGCACGGATCTCTCACCCGTTCAGCTTAGTGAGCCTGTTGCAAAGGCTTTGCCTCAAATCTGTAATATGGCGATTAAAATTCTGGAAGGATGGGGAATGGCGGCTAACCGGGAAAAGAAAGCCCAAAGTGATGAACGGGAAGATATGGCTGTACCCAGATTTGCGGAGGCAAATGTATGAGTGAAGCACAAAACATGCATATTTCTTCTGCGCGACACTGGGCAGACTGGCGCCATTCTGGTTCAGGAAACGACATTGCCGGATTATTTCTAAGTAAAACGGCACAGGATTTTATAAAAGATATTGCTCATGCGGCTGAAAGTTTTGAAGAAGGGAATGCTTCTCAGGCTTTTACAACAGATAAGTTAAATCGAGATGATCTGGATGCTGTAATCCAGTTTTTTGGGGAGGGAGAGTGTAAGGTTAGTCTCTCCAGCGTGCCTGATACCGGAATAATTGAAACCTCCTTTGCCGGCATATGGAAGATATCGGCAGAAAGTATCTCTTTTGAAGTGGGTAGCATTCCTCAAAGAGCAAATGAAATATTAAAAAACAGGGTCCGGAGTTCTTTGGAGGCCATTCCACCGGAACAAGGCGAGTCGATGGCATTGGCTACAATTACCGATATTATTTCAGAACTCAAAAACTGGAAAAAAGACCGGCAGGTCAGAGGCATTAATCTATCCAACATTCCCTATCCTCCTGAAGCTCAGAAAGAAATTGTCGAATGGCTGGGAGATGGTGGTGTCTCTTTTGAAACTACAGGCGCTTTTGCATCAAGTGTAGCCCTTAGCCGCTTTTATCCAGCATGGTATTGCTGTTTTTATGATGCAAAGGGAAGCATCAGAAATGCCGGGATAGAATTCACCGGTATTCCGGAGACAATTGCTGCTCCTGTCGAGGATATCGTCAACTCAGGGCAGCGCATTCTTTCATCTTTTGAAGACGGAGTCGAAGAGTAATGGAAGCAACAACAGCAACAAAAAAGCGTGTTTTTGATCCGAGAGAATCCTGGCATCATTTTGTGAATCCGGATTTAAACGGCTTCGGGCGTATCTTTGCCTATATGCGCTGGTATCTCGACAATGTTCGAATAAGCATTGTCGGTCGGCTGGTTACCGCCATGCTGTTGCTTATCCTGGGGGTTATGATCTATAGCAGTTTTACCAGTGCGATGCATATCAGGGAGGTTAAGGATTTCTGGAATCATTTCGATGTTGGAACCAGCTCGGTTTATGACCTTGGGCGCAAACTGGAAAACAAGGCCGGAAGTCAAAACCTGTTTACTGACATTGCCAGAATGGTCGCCAATCCCGGCAACGAAGAAATCCAAACTGTAAAAAACCGCATCGCTGAAACCCGGTCTTTGGTTGCCTCGATCAGACAGGCAGGCCCAACTGAAGAGGAAGCACAAGCTCTTACAAATATTTCGAACTATATAGACCGGATAAGTGCTGGTGTGCCTACAAGCGCAGCAACCGCACAGCAATCCCGGCTTCTGGCGTTGCAGCGCCAGGCTTTTTCCGAATGTAATAGTATAACTGAACCTCTTCGTATTTTGACTGCCAATTTGAGTGATGACCTGGCACAAGGCGGGCGCCGCGTCGGCGAGGTTCTGGACACCATGGCAAGAAGCACGATGACGGAGATAGCTGTTAATGGAGTTCTGTTAATTCTGCTTGCTATTTTCTTCTTCTGGTTTTCTGGCACCAGACTTTCCAGGCCTTTACATGCTATTCAGGGAACCATGAATGATCTGGCGGCTGGCCAGAAATCTGTCAATATTCCCTATCTTAAAAAAGCTGATGAAATAGGTGAGATGTCCCGCTCTGTAGCCGTCTTTAAAGAAAACGCACTTCAGCTCGATAACATGATGGACGAGCAAAAAACGAAAGCGGACAAGGAACGGATGAAAGCCCGCAAGATGATGGAGCTTACAGATGCTTTTGAAGGTGACATTGAAGGTGTAGTCAAATCCGTTGCAGGAGCGGCAGAAAATCTGGCTGGTCTTTCAAAAGAACTTATGGAGCATGTCAGAGAGCAGGAAGCCAGCACGGAAACGGCGGCAGAAGCCTCTGAAGGCTCGGTAGAAAAAGCGGCAATGGTCTCCGCTGCAGCTACAGAGCTAAGCAGTTCAATTAATGAAATTGCCCAGCGCATCGGTGATTCCATGCAGGTAGCCTCCGAAGCAGCCAAAGAAGCAAAAGTGGCTCAAAAAGTTATGGCCGAACTTTCTGAAGCTTCCAGCAGGATTGAACAGGTAACTGAACTTATCAATGAAATTGCCGAGAGAATTAACCTTCTTGCGCTGAACGCTACTATTGAAGCACAGCGGGCCGGGGAAGCAGGTAAAGGCTTTGCGGTTGTGGCCGGAGAAGTTAAGAATCTTTCTGTTCAAACAGGCGAGGCAACAAGTGAAGTGACCGAACAAGTCGAGATGATCAAAAAAATCAGCACTGAAGCTGGTACATCAATTGAGCGGGTTACTGACGTTATTGAGAAGATTAACCTTTATAGTACCGAAATTTCCTCAGCTATAACGGAACAGCAAAGTTCCACCGAAGAGATCAGCCGAAGCATAGATTTGCTTGCTCAGGAAGCTGATACCGTTAAAGGAGTGATTGAAAAAGTTGTAACTACAAGCCAGCAGACAGGAGAAGCCTCTAACAAGCTTAATGAAGCCTCGCGAACATTAAGCAGCAATTCCAGCGATCTTGCCGAGCAGGTTACTTACTTCCTCAAAAACATACGCGAGTAGAATTCATGTGCATGGCTTTTCCGATGAGGATAATGGAAATCAATGGCTACGAAGCAAGGTGTGAAGCCAGAGGAGCCGAGCGCCTTGTAAATCTGTCTTTGCTAACTGGTGAAAACCTTGCCGTGAATGATTACATCATGGTACATGCTGGTTGTGCTGCCAGCAAAATTACCGAGGAAGATGCCCGTTTGACATGGGAAATCATCGATGAAGCGCTGGCGCTGGAACAAGCCAGAGCCTGATCATGCATGAAATGTCGATATGCCTTGCTTTGCTTAAGCAGGTACAGGAAGTAGCAGCGTCTAATGGTTCAAATTCTGTTGAGCGCATTGTTATACAGATAGGCCCTCTATCGGGTGTTGACCCGCATTTGCTGGAAAATGCCTTTACTATAGCCCGTGCAGGAACAATAGCTGCTTCTGCAGAGCTGACTTGCGAGGCAGGAGAAATTAAGGTCGCATGTCAGGAGTGCGGGGCAGAGACAATCGCCAGTATCAACAAGCTTTTGTGTCAGGAGTGCGGGAGCTGGAAAACTTCCGTATTATCGGGCTATGATCTGATATTAAAACAGGTGGAAATCAAGAAGGACTAGAACAATGTGCGACACATGCGGATGCGGATCTCATAATCACGATCATGACCACGAAATGGACAACAAGCATGTCGAGGTTATGCGCAATATCTTGCATGAGAACGATCATGCAGCAGCGCATAATCGCGAACATTTTAATTCTCACGGGGTTTTGGCCATTAACCTGATGTCTTCGCCCGGCTCCGGTAAAACTAGCTTGCTTGAAGCCACAATTGAGGCTCTTGGTGACAAGTATCGTATCGGCGTGATTGAAGGAGATCTGGAAACAGAAAATGATGCCGCCCGCATAAGAGCTAAAGGCGTCCCCGCTGTGCAGATTACTACCGGTACAGCCTGTCATCTTGACGCAAGACTGGTTCATGATGCTCTGCATGACCTTGCTCTGGCAGAACTGGATATCGTCTTTATTGAGAATGTTGGAAATCTGGTTTGCCCGGCCACATTTGATTTGGGGCAGCATAAAAATGTTGTACTGCTCTCAGTCACTGAAGGCGATGATAAACCGGCCAAATATCCGGTAATGTTTCACGAAGCCGATCTGGTAGTAATTTCCAAAACCGATCTGCTTGAATTCCTTGACGATTTTAAGCCGGAGAATGCTGCCAGTTATATTAAAAATCTCTCCAACCCCGCCGAAATTGTGCAGGTCTCGGCCAAAAAACCACAAACTATAGACAGCTGGCTTGCATGGCTGGAGCAAGAATTTTCTAATATAAAACAATAGCCTGTCGACTTTAGAGCTTTAGAAACCTGAATTCCGTTTGCTCTGGCTGCGGCTGTTTGGCTCCTTTATGCGGTCGAAGACAGAACACCACGGCTTTAGCCGGGAGTATCTATTGAAAACGTTGTCGGAAAGCCCTTTATATTAAGCCTTTTGCCTCTTCTTTGCTGTTTGATCGGTCAAAAATAGTTTACTTTTTGTTAACAATCTGCTTAATTATGAAAAGTTGTTTCAACAATAAAGAGGTTGTGTTATGACGGAAGCAAGTAAACTTGCTATGCGCCATGTAAATAACTTTGATCATATTCCCAAAGATGAGGGGCTGATTCTGGCAATACGAACAGATGCAAGTCATGCTACTAGAGGCTTGAAGGAAAGAATTAAGAACGAAATTGCTACAAATCCTGATGCCTTACCATCTATCCCACTTTTATCTGATAACCAGAAAACATTCAATTTTGCATCCATAGTGGATGATATAGTCCATAGAGCTTACCAGCGATGGGGACATAAAACTCTCGGGCTGCTATCGGAAACAATTGACTATGGCAAGTATGGAATTCAGGAAGAAAAACAGCAGAAATTAAGCGTACACTTTTATGATTCGAAGCGTCTTGCCGGACACGCGATTGAACTGGGCAGAAATATGACCGGGGAGGAGCCGGTGCTGATCGGCCGCGTACGAGAGGGATCCGGTGAAGTCGACATCATCTGAGCGGTCGCCTAGATCTACAATGCGAAACTTGTATGAACGTGTGAGACTGTCATTCTGAGGAGCGGAGCGACGAAGAATCTCGCCTTTTTCGCACGTAGAACGACGAGATTCTTCGTCGCTCCGCTCCTCAGAATGACAGTTTGGAACCATCCTTACAAAAGCGGATAAGTTTCGAATTGTAGAGTTATGCGGCCTTGCATAAGTCTTCTCAGGTTCTATGCAGGGGTGGCACGGCCAAAGCGGATCGCTCGTTTCGATCCGCTTTGACCGTGAGG
>CAZJRT010000159.1:0-5174 GCA_964548445.1 uncultured Pseudobdellovibrionaceae bacterium | reverse complement strand
AGTTGACATATATTTCATGATATTCTAAATTTAGATAAATGTAAAGTGACAAACTGTCTGGGAAAAGGAAATGAATATAGACCGCTTCATGTTCGCCTTTATGGGTGCAATGGTATTTTTAAGTGTAACTCTCGGATATTTCTGGCCTCCGGTCTGGCTGTTGCTTACCGGCTTTATCGGACTAAATGCATTTCAGGCGGCCTTTACCGGCTTTTGCCCTGCGGTGATAATACTGAAAAAACTCGGCTTTAAGCCGGGCCATGCGTTTGACTAAACATAATAATTTGGGGGAAGTATGCAAAAAGTATCAGGCGTAGCAGCAAGTAAGCCAAAGCTCTTTCTCTGGGCGGCTTTTCTTATGAGCCGTCTGATATTGGCTCTGGTTGCGCTGCCCAGTCTGATGCCGGAGAGATTCTCGGCGCTGCATGCGGTAAAGATCGATACCGACCCGGAAAACATGCTGGAAGAGACCGAACCTGTACGCGTCTTTCACAACGCGATGAAAAAAGAGTTCGGTCTCTGGGACATTGTCGTGGTCGGCGTTATCAACGAGCAGCACTCCCAGGGCGCTTTTAATGCGCAGACACTCTCAAATATTTACGAGCTGACCCGGCATGCGAAGTCTATTGATGGCGTCATAGCCAGCGATATTATTGCGCCGTCCACTGTTGATAATGTAGAGCAGGGAGGCCTTGGTTCGGTCAGGTTCGAATGGCTCATGCAAACTCCGCCTGAGAGCGACGAAGGCGCGCAGGAAGTCGCAGCGAAAGCATACGGCCTGCCTTTCCTCAGGAATACTTTGGTTTCAGAAGATAAAAAGGCGATAGCTCTTTATATACCGATCACTTCCAAGGACGCCAGTTACCGCGTCTCTCAAAGTCTGCAGGACAAGATCGCCACGTTTGAAAATGCGCAGGAAACCTATCACATAACCGGACTTCCGGTGGCGCAGGATACTTTCGGCGTCGAGATGTTCAAACAGATGGCGATTTCCGCGCCGCTGGCCATGCTGCTTATTTTTGCTCTGATGTGGTATTTCTTCCGCAGCGTTCGGCTGATTATCTCGCCGATGATCGTCGCGCTAGTCTCGGTAATAGTGACGATGGGCGCACTGGTTATCACCGGCAATACCGTCCATATCATGAGCTCGATGATACCTATCTTCATCATGCCGATAGCGGTGCTGGACGCGGTGCATATTCTCTCGGACTTCTTCGATCGCTATCCGCAGATCCGCGACCGCCGCAAGACTATCGACCATGTAATGGATGAGCTCTCAAGACCGATGCTCTTTACCTCGCTGACTACTGCGGCAGGGTTCGGATCGCTGGCTTTCACGCCGATCCCGCCGGTGCAGGTCTTCGGTATCTTTATCTCGATGGGTGTGATAGTCGCCTGGCTGTTTACGATTACGCTGATCCCCGCTTACATCATGCTGATGAGCGAAGAATCGTTAAAAGATTTTGGCATGGATCATGCCGAAGAAGAGGCCGAACATCCTTCGCCGCTGGCGCGCCTGTTAAAACGTACGGGTAGCTTTACTTATAAACATGCAAAGCTGGTTTTGCTGGGCACATTACTGCTGGCCGGGGTTGCTGCGTACGGCATTTCTCTGATTCGTATCAATGACAACCCGGTGAAATGGTTTACGCAAAGCCATGATATCCGCGTTGCCGACCGCGAACTGAATGAGCGCTTTGCCGGAACCTATATGGCTTATCTGACACTTGCGCCTGACGAAGACGAGCAAGGCGTAGCGCAAATTGCGCAAACCCTGAAAGAAGAGCTCCGCGAGTTCGGTACACAGGCAGCGCAGCAGCTTGGTGAGGAGATCGACCGGCAGGCTGCGGCCAGTGATGAGGACGTGGAAAAATTCTATTCTTCCATCCGCTCCTATACCGAGGCCATGCTTTCCGATGCGCTGGATGATGAATGGGAGTACCGGGATGAACTGGCGCTGTTCCTTGATGACAAGGCGGCAGGTTCGCAAGCGTTCAAGCAGCCGGAAGTACTACGCTATATCGCAAAGCTGCAAGCCTATTTGCTGGAAACCGGGAAGGTAGGCAAGTCTAATGCTTTACCCGATATCATCAAAACTGTGCACCGTGAGTTGCTAGGCGGTGAGGAAAGTGAATTCCGCATTCCCGACAGCCAGAGAGCCGTGGCGCAAACCCTGATAACCTTTCAGAATAGTCATCGTCCTGATGATCTTTGGAATTTTGTAACGCCTGACTATCAAAAGGCTAATCTGTGGATACAGCTCAAGAGTGGCGACAATATCGACATGAATCAGGTTGTGCGGCTGGTTGAGCAGTTCTTTGAAGAAAACGAGCCGCCTGTGGCGCTCGAGCATGCATGGTATGGCCTTACCTATATCAACGTGATCTGGCAGGACAAAATGGTCGCCGGTATGGTTAAGGCCTTTCTTGGCTCGTTTGCAATTGTCCTCTTGATGATGATTTTCCTGTTTCGCTCGGTGTTATGGGGCGCTATGTCGATGGTGCCTTTGACAGTGACGATTGCCTTTATTTACGGTGTCATTGGCCTTGTGGGTAAGGATTACGACATGCCGGTGGCAGTGTTATCCTCGCTCTCGCTGGGGCTGGCGGTGGATTACGCAATCCATTTCCTGGCCAGAAGCCGCGAGATGGTAGAGCGCATAGGCTCATGGCGTGCAGCTCTGCCGAAAGTATTTGGCGAACCGGCCAGAGCTATCGCGAGAAACGTAATAATTATTGGAGTAGGTTTTATGCCGCTATTGTTGGCACCGTTAGTGCCTTATAAAACTGTAGGATTCTTTATATCGGCGATCCTGTTATTCGCTGGAGCCGCCAGTTTGTTGATACTGCCGGCGTTAATGACGCTGATGGAACGCTGGTTGTTTAAAAGAGAAAGGAAAGACGCATGAAACAAATATTGTTTTTAGCTGCATTGCTGTTAGCTACTCCCGCATATGCGGTGACTGCTGAGCAAGTAGTCGATCAGGCCAATCATATCGCCTACTATCAGGGCGATGATGGCCGGGCCAAAGTTACCATGACCATTAAAGACGAGCAGGGCCGCGAGCGTAGCCGCAACTTCGTTATTATGCGCAAGGATACCGGGGAAGGGGACACTGAACAAAAGTTCTATGTCTACTTCAACCGTCCCGCTGATGTCTCCGGTACATCGTTTCTGGTCTGGAAATATGTCGGCAAGGATGACGATCGCTGGCTATATCTCCCGGCGCTGGATCTGGTGAAGCGTATTGCTGCAAGTGATGAGCGTACCAGTTTTGTCGGGTCGCATTTCTTCTATGAAGATGTTTCAGGTCGCGGCACCGAGGAAGATACTCATGAAATTGTTGAAAGCACCGAGAATTACTACGTTATAAAGAGCGTGCCGAAAAACAAGGCTACAGCCGAATTCGCCTATTACAAGAACTACATCCACCAGCAGACCTTCATCCCGGTAAAGACCGAATATTATGATGAAGCGGGTAACAAATACCGTGAATATATCGCCGAGAAGGTCGATACTATTCAGGGTTATCCGACAGTTACCAAATCCCGCATGAAGGATCTGCGCACTGACGGAGAGACAGTGCTGGATTATTCCGAAGTAAAGTATGATGTCGGTGTGCCCGAAGATATTTTCTCCGAACGTTACCTGCGCACTCCGCCAAGAGAGTATTTAAGATGAAACCCAAACGTCATTCCGGCGAAGGCCGGAATCCATACAAAGTAGTACAAAAGGCGCTATGGACCCCGGTTTTCACCGGGGTGACGTTGCTTGTCATTTCTTTACCAGCATTTGCACAGGAGCCTGCCTTGCCGATGGGGCTTGGCGGCGGCCCCCCTGCGGCTGAAGATGCTGCGACAGAAGAACCGGCGCTTCCGGCCGGTCTTGGAGGCGATGCAAAAGAAGCTGAAACAGCCCAGGCAGAAGAAATGCAGAAGCCTTCATTTCCTTTGCGCATTTCCGGATTTGTCGAAGGCAGAGCAGGGACGCGTTTTGCCGACAGTCCTTATCACAAAGACGTCAGTCTTCTGGAGACGCGGGCGCAAGTTCAGCTCGATAAAAGCTTTGAGAATTTCCACGCCCGCCTGACTACCGACTGGCTCTACGATGCGATGGCTGCTACTCACGCCATTGATATGGAGCAGGGGGATGGCTTTCTTGATGTGCGCGAGGCTTATATCGTTACAAGGCCATATGACTTTATGGATCTCAAAGTCGGACGCCAGATCCTCACATGGGGAACCGGCGATCTCATCTTCCTGAATGATCTGTTTCCCAAAGACTGGATTTCCTTCTTTACCGGGCGCGACGTCGAATACCTGAAGGCGCCATCGGATGCGGTCAAGGTTTCGATGTTTTCAGATGCGGCAAATCTGGATGTAGTTTACACGCCTAACTTTGATTCTGACCGTTATATAACCGGAGAGCGCCTGTCTTTTTACAGCGATAATTTTGGCCGAATTGTCGGCGAGAATAACAGGATAACAGTCGATCGCAATGAGGACTGGTTCTCGGAAGACGAGGTCGCCTTGCGGCTTTACCGCAATTTCGGCTCGATTGAGGCAGCTCTCTACGGTTATAGCGGTTACTGGAAAAGCCCTGCTGGTCAGACGGCGGCTGGAACAGCCACTTTCCCCGCCTTGTCAGTTTATGGCGCAAGCGTAAGAGGGCCGATTTTTCAGGGCATTGGCAATGTGGAAGTCGCGTATTACGACAGCCGTGATGATGATAATGGTACCGACCCGCTAATCCGTAACAGCGAGGCCCGGTTTCTGGCCGGGTATGAGCAGGAGATCTGGCAGGAGTTCACCGCCGGTTTGCAGTACTATCTGGAGCGGATGGTGAATTACGGCGAATATCGCGAAAACCTTCCGGCAGGAAGCGTGCAGAAAGACAAGAACCGGCATATGCTTACGTTGCGCCTGACAAAACTGGCCATGAACCAGAACCTTGAACTTTCACTGTTTAATTTCTGGAGCCCTTCGGATGGCGACGGATATTTAAGGCCGAATGTCTCCTACAAGGTTGATGATAACTGGACGGTTTCAGGCGGAGCCAATGTCTTTTACGGCGAGCGCCGCGATACTTTCTGGGGCCAGTTTGAAGATAATTCAAATGTCTATATTTCCGCCAGATACAGTTTTTGAGCAAAAAAAAAGAGGCTGAAACAAATC
>CAZJRT010000158.1:0-5213 GCA_964548445.1 uncultured Pseudobdellovibrionaceae bacterium | reverse complement strand
GGGGCTATATAGCTGAAAAAAGAACTGATATTACTTCGCAGTCCAAGGAAAAGCCCGGGGTTGTTGAGGAGTTCTTTAGAGTTATTGGGTTTAAATTATCAGAATTGATGAAAATCTTCCGGAAATAAACAGCGAAAGCAGGTGTAAATATGAGCCTGGATTATGCAGAAAATCGAATACGTGAAGCTTTGCGGCTTTCAAATGGACATCCTCTTAAGGCGCGCCAGCAGATTATCGCCTGGACATATGAGGATGCCAAATTGTTGCATGCTCTGACAAAACCGCATTTGACGGGAATAGTTGCTCATGCTGTAAGCAGGGTAGTTTCCCGCTTAAATCTTCCTGAAGAGCAGGAAAATGCTCCAAGAAAGCGCACAAAAAATGTGAAGGTCAAGCCAGTAGAAAAAGAAGAAGAGTTTGGGAAAGACTTGCTCAAAGCCTTGGCTCAGGGTGATCCGGCTATTTTTGGGCAGGAAGCTTTTTCGGCCCCTGTAAAAGCACGTAAAGCTTCGAAAAAACATGTAGATACGATGAAGCTCTTATCAGCGCAAAGCAGGATGAAGAAAAAGTAGCAAGTGTCTGATAAAAATCAGTTCATTCCGTTGGCAGTTACCCGCAGAGATGATTACATTGCTTCTCTTGGCTGGAGATTTGTGGAGCCGGTAGCCGGGGACTGCTCTTCAAGAAGTTACTTTCGTATCAGGAAGGGTGGTAAAACAGCAGTTTTAATGGATGCCGGCCAGGCAGATGCTGAAGGGGTTAGGGATTTTATTCGTATCAGTGAGTGGCTAAGGAGCCATGATATTCACGCTCCGGAAATCATTGAATATGACGTATCTGCCGGTTTTGTGATAATGGAGGATTTTGGAAGCATATCCTTTCGCAAGGCACTGGAACTTAACTCTAATCCTCGCCCGGTTTATACCATGGCCACAAATGTTCTGACTCATTTGTCCAGCCTAACGGTTACTATTGATCTTCCCGACTATTACGAAAGCAATGTCCATACGGGCAGGCGGCGTATCATTGACTGGTATTTGCCTCTGGCTTCAGGTCGCAAGAACCCGGATGGACTGGTGGAAGAGTTTTTGCAGGTATGGAATCAGATCGAAGATAGTTTGCCTCCTTGTCCGCAGTCCTTTTTGCATATCGACTATCATGTTGAAAATCTGATGTGGTTGCCTGAAGAGGAAGATACAGGCTGTGTGGGAGTGCTTGATTTCCAGGGGGCAATGACTGGTCCCAAACCTTATGATCTCGCCAATCTTTTAGAAGATGTCCGGGTAGATATATCATCAGATATCCGGCAAGCCATACTCGTCCATTACTGTAGCAAAGTAACGCCACAGGAGCGGAAAATTCTGTTTCCATGGTACAGGGTTCTGGCCACCCAGTTTCACTGCCGGGTGATGGGGCAGTTTATCAAGATCGCGATTGAAAATAATAACAGTCGTTATCTGGAATATTTGCCCAGAATAGCCGGGTATTTAAAGCAAGGGCTGGAAGATCCGCTTTTGCAACCATTAAAAGAATGGTTTGGGGCGCAAGGACTTGATTTTAGCGATGTACCGGATTTGAATATGGATCGGCACCGGGAACTTATCCGGCCGGATGCATTTTAACCTTTAGAGGAAAATATGATGTCATTTATTGCGGACCGTCTCTCCAGAATTAAACCTTCACCTACGATGGTGGTTACGTCAAAAGCCAGAGAGCTTAAAGAGGCGGGCAGGGATGTTATCGGTCTGGGTGCCGGAGAGCCTGATTTCGATACTCCGGAACATATCAAAGAAGCGGCATGGGATGCCATCTGCAAGGGCGAGACTAAATACACTGCTGTAGACGGTACGGCAGCATTAAAGAATTCTATTATCAGGAAATTTAAAGATGAAAATAATCTCGAATATTCCCCGGATCAGATCATTGTGGGTACGGGTGGCAAACAGGTTTTGTATAATGCATTGATGGCTACTGTTAATCCGGGGGATGAAGTGATCATTCCCGCGCCTTACTGGGTTTCCTATCCGGATATGACTTTACTTGCCGAAGGTGTGCCTTTGCCGGTGGCTTGTGGAGCGGATAAAGATTTTAAGCTTCAACCTGAAGATCTCGAAAAAGCGATCACTTCCAAAACCAAATGGCTGATCCTGAATTCTCCTTCCAATCCAACTGGAGCCGCCTACAGCCGTGAGGAATTAAAGGGGCTGGCTGAAGTGTTACTCAGACATGAACATGTCCGGGTAATGAGTGATGATATATATGAACATCTGGTATATGACGGCTTTGAATTTTCCACCATTGCAGAAGTAGAACCTGAATTGATTGATCGCGTGCTTACGGTTAATGGCGTGTCAAAGGCTTATTCAATGACAGGTTGGCGGATTGGTTATGCTGGTGGCCCAAACGACCTCATTAAAGCTATGAGCAAGATCCAGAGCCAGAGCACTTCCAATGCTTCTTCTGTATCTCAGGCAGCCGCTGTTGAGGCCTTGTCGGGAGATCAGTCATTCTTATCCGACTGGAATGAGGTTTTTCGTCGGCGTCGTAATATGGTTGTGGAAATGCTGAACGAGGCCGAAGGCGTCGAATGTACTGCTATGCCGCAAGGGGCTTTTTACGTCTATCCATCATGTGAGGGATGTATCGGGCGCAAAACACCCGACGGTAAGGAGATTGCCAGTGACACGGATTTCGTAACATATCTTCTGGAAGCTGCAGGTGTGGCCTGTGTGCAGGGAGAGGCTTTTGGTCTTTCACCTTATTTCCGTGTTTCTTACGCAACCTCAACCGAGGCGCTGGAAGAGGCCTGCAAGCGTATTCAAAGGGCTTGCAAAAAACTGCAGTAACCAGATTACTAGCCTGTACGTCCTAGAAAAAACAGCGGACTGCGTTTGCTTTGCGACTTGCGGCGATTATCGTAATTACTAACAAGCACATTGCAAAGCTCATCAAAACGGCCCCGGTTTTCCTCAAGCATTTCTTCAAAGAAAATGTACAGGTTATTGATGTTTTCCGGACTGGCATCGTCAATTTGTGCGTTGGGCCCGTCTTCGCCATTCATTATCTTGTTAAAAACGAAGAGGTTATCTCCTGCCTCATCAGCAAAAGCATCCATCAGTGCAGATTCTGAAGCATGGAAAAGAATGTTAATCAAAGGAAGATCGTTACCCGGATCGACAATTCCCAGCGCTCCATAGCGGTTCCATTCTTCCCGGCGAATTGATTTGAATGTGTATCCAGTGCCGAGGACTATCATAATGTGATTTACATGGGTGGGGAGGTGAGGGCGGATTGCTCCCAGATAATTGATGCAGGGATTGTCGAACATGCATCCATCAATGCAGGCATAATCTATATCGTTGCCTTCTTCATCCTTTGCCTGGAAATTGTGGCAAGGAAAATAGGATGGAGCTGCGCAACTGCTCATAACAGCGTCATATAAAGAAACGCTGGAAGAGTTACGGTGCATTCCCCGGGCATTTTTAAAGTGAATATTCTTGTACCATACGGCTTTGCCTCCTTCGTTAATAAAGAAGTTGCTTTCAGGGTCTGGGACTATATCGTCTTCGCGGCACGTTTCATCAGAAGTTTTGATCCCGCCACCTTCAATGTCATATGCGGAGACTATAAGGCTTTTGAGGGAATCTTCTATATTAGCCCTCCCATACAAAGATCTTAACGAACGTCTCAGGCTGTCCGGATTATAATGGCCGTGACGGAGGAGCCAGTTCAACTGACTTATTTTCATTGTCCGGTTATTGAAGTCATGAATAAGACCGCGAAATTCACGAAAGCTGTCGGGCGGAAAAATTTTTATACCTTCGCGTTCATAAAATCGTACCAGATGCCGGGCCTGGTAGCGCGGTCGGGTTGGTTCCTGAGGATTCTGTAAGGTGAGAGCCGCATTCAATATCGCTCCGGATGATGGACCGGCGAAAATATCGACAATATCAGTCAGGCGAAGACCGGTAGTGTCTTCCAGTCTGGCCATAAAATGCGCAGGGATGAGGCCGCGCATTCCGCCACCATAAGTGAATAATGTAATGATTGTTTGCATGCCGGTGAGGTGCGCCAGATTAGTAAACTCAAATACCAGAATATATCATCTTGGTCGAAGGCTCCAGCCTTCACGTTTTGATCTGAATAATAGACAAAAAAAACCGGGCCTAATGCCCGGCGAGTTGAACAGGGAGGTTTCACGTCTGGGAGACGTAGGACCTTGCGGCCCCGTCAACAAGAAATAGTTGACGTGGCATTTATATACTCGTGTTGCAGGCACAGTCCACCCCTATAAAGAAGAATTGCCATGAAAAAAACGCATAGCTGATTGCAAAAAATGCATACGACGGCCAAGCGTCTGATGTAAAAGGGAATAGTTGGAATTGTGATTTGCTAGAAGCGCGTCTCACTTATGTATTTCAAAAGAAAATCACGGAAAATTCCAATGCGCTGTGAATGGCGACGCTCTTCCGGGTATACAAAATACATGTCGATTCCCGGTCTTTCAATTTCCGGCAAAACTATTTCAATGTCCTCTTCCTGATGTATGAGGTAGTCGGGCATGGCGGCAATGCCTGCGCCATCACGAACCATCTGATAGTTGCCATACATCGAGTTCATCATAATAAGATTATAGTCTTCTTCAGGGTCAACACCGGCAATTCGGAACAGCCAGTTCGGGTCTGCAAAGGGAGCCGGAACTTCATCCGGATAACCGATAAGTGTATGATTTTTGAGTTCCCGAATATTTTTCGGCGTACCAAATTGACCAAGGTATTTTTTTGAAGCGCATAAATGGAAATGCAGGGTCGCCAGCTGGCGCTGAATCAAATCAGGCTGTTCGGGTTTATGAAGACGTATGGCGGCATCTGCTTCCCGCATGCCCAGATTATAAATTCTGTCATCGAGCAGGATGGTAAGCTGGATTTCGGGATGCTCTGCCCGCATCTTTTCCAGGCCTCTGGCAAGCCAAGTAGAGCCAATAAATTCAGCAACGGTAATGCGCAAAGGGCCTTCCGGTAATTTCCGCGTATCCAGAAGCCGTCCCTCGATCATCGATAATTTGGCGAATATCTCCTTTGATGCTTTGTGCATCATCTCACCTTGCTCTGTCAGAATGAGACCTCGCGCATGTCGGTGAAAAAGAGCAACTCCCAAAGATTCTTCGAGAGTACTGATCTGCCGCGATACGGCAGATTGTGATAAATTCAGCT